>JAYURB010000134.1:0-10817 GCA_043756425.1 Bacteroidota bacterium | reverse complement strand
AAAATCAAGGTGTTTAGAGTTTTCAACACCCTTTTTTTTGATAACTTGTATCAAAATTTAACACTTCAGGGGGTGTAAGCTGCAATGTGGGTTAAAATAAGCCTGAGTTTTTCCGAGTAGATTTTGATATCTTCCTGCGAAGCAAAGCCACCGAATCGGATAGCTGCTACATATTCTTCATTCGTTTTTTTAATAATTATTTCCGGATCATTGGGTTTGGGCAAATTCCCTTCATGGTATGCAGAGGGCATTACAAAGCTCATGGTCGAGACGGAATCATTAATATCCATGTGTACCGGTGCAGTCATGGAAATTTTTACTTCCGATTCATTTCCACTATGAAATTATATTTTTCTATACTGTTAGCAGAGCTAATTATTCAAAACATTGCACGTATGAAAAAGCAATCCGATTGTTATTTCCCTTTTTTCAAAATAGAATTTGCTTCTTGCAAAAAAGTAAGTTCTTCCTTACCCTGCACAGCACCCCTTGGGTAACCAAGTGAGCCCAGTGTTGAAAGATTAAAACTCTTTTCGTCTTTATTCTTATTGAGGAAAAGTAGCCATACGGTAGGATAACCTTGAACCTGAAGAGCCTGTTGAAGACCACTATTCTGCTGCGCCAGCTCAGTAGGCAGTTGTTTATTTCTCGGGAAATCAAGTTCGACTAAAACTACACTCTTTTTTGCCCAATCGATAAAGCTTTGTTTTGAGAAAACATCGTTCTGCAATTTATGACACCATCCACACCAGTCGCTGCCGGTAAAGAAAGCAAATATAGGTTTACCGGATTTTTTTGAAACCTCATCGGCTTTCATAATGTCAGTGTACCAAACGAGGCCGCCTTTGGTTTCCTGGGCGACTGTGTAATTACATATTAAAAAAAGAATGCATGCAGATATGAAGAGGCTGGCTTTCATGAATTGAGGTAAGTTTTTTGAATTTCAAAAATAAGGAGAATTTTAGAGGAGTACAACAGGAAGCCCTAAGAAAATCAATGATTTTAGCTTGTTTTATTAATGATTTAATCGCTTTTTAACAAAATGTTGTAAATGTTTTTTTAAAACGTATCTTTATTTTCATCAAACAACAATTCCAAACTTAATAATTTAGCAAGTATTTGCCGGAAGACAGCTACAACAACTAAACTTAAAACTAAGATTTACTTTTTATTCTTTTATCACCTTTCAGAGTGTATTATTTGAAAGAGGATGGTTAGAATTTTATGCCGAATTACTAATGGTTATTAAGACCGGCAGGTTTAGCAACAGTTTTTCTTTTTTGTTTTTGTTTATTAGGTCATGAACTTTTTTCTGGAAAAAATCAAAGAGCAACTTAAACCAAATATAAATATAACCAAACATGAATTGTAACCTCTACCTGAATCAGAAAAACCCTTTGTTTTTGAACAAGTACGTTTTAATAGTCCTGATGTTAACTATTGGGATGTTGAATAGTACAAATGCTCAGATTACTACAACTATTTCCGGCGGATCATCAGCAGCAGGACCCTATGCAAGTTTTGCAGCTGCAATTGCGGCGCTAAATGGCTCTACAATTACGGGACCGGTAACAGTTGATGCAACAGCCGGATTGACGGAAACGCTTACCGGTAAAATTACCCTTACTGCTACCGGTACATCTGTGAATACAATTATCATTCAAAGAAATGGTGCAGGGGCTAACCCAATTTTGATTTCTTATACCGGAACTAACATAACTCCTTCCAATGCTGCCGATGGATTTTTTGCTATTTCAGGAAGTGATTATATCACTATTAATGGCATTGACTTACAGGAAAATATAGCAAATACAACTACAACCACGGTAATGGAATTTGGTTATGGATTATTTAAAGCCGGTGCAACAGATGGCGCACAAAACAATACAATTAAAAACTGTACTATTACTTTGAACAGAATTCAAAATACAGCCTGGACAGCACCGGGACATAATGGATCTATAGGTATTACTGTAAATAATGGACTTAGCACTGCTTCCGGGGCACTTACACCAACGGCTGCTGCCGGGTCAAACTCATTTAATAAATTTTACTCCAATACTATTCAAAATTGCAATGCCGGTATTGCATTGTTAGGATTTGCAGCTGTTACGCCCTTTGTTTTTGCATCCGGAGGTTTTGGAGATACCGGAAATGACATTGGAGGAACTTCTGTCTCTACCGGTAATACCATCCTTAATTTTGGAGGAGGCACAGGCTCTTTAAATCCTGCAACTGGTATTTTTGGTACTGCCCAGTGGAACCTTAACATTAGATACAATACAATCAATAGTAATAATGGATCAGGCGTGAATCATCCAAATATTCTAAGGGGTATATTTTTAAATTCTTCTTCGACAAGTGCCAGTTTGACGCTTAATAATAATACCATAACCGTAAAAGGCGGAGGAACTACAACAGCATTGACAGGAATCGATATGGAATTCGGAAGCACCGCTGCAGGAAATACAATTAATGTGAATAATAATACAATACAAAATTGCACCTATAGTACAGCAACAACAGGTATTTTTCAGGGAATATTGTGTGTGACCAGTGCCGCTACTTTAAATGTAACAGGAAATACAATTACAAATAATACCCATTCCGGTACTGGTCAGATAGACCAGATAGTTATTCAAACTAGTGTACCGGGAAGTACCATTATTGGAAGCAACAACATTACCAATAATACAAAATCGGGTACCGGTATTATGAACTGTATATCTTTTACGGCGACATTAGCTGCCAGTACTCTGGCTGTTAGCAATAATGCAATAAGTGGAAACATTATGGCAGGCGGCGCAGCGGCTTGTACATTTAATGGTGTTAATATTACCGGTTCCTTAAACATTAGCGTTACAGGGAATACTATTAGTTCAAACAGCATTACTTCAATTACGGGGACAGCAATCGGTACACAAAACGGAATCATTGCTTCTGGCACCACTGTTCCATCCTCCAGTTATACTAACAATTCCATAACAGGATTCACTCTGGGCGGGACTTCAACGGCTGCCCATATTATGAGGGGACTTTCTGTCGGGGGCTCAGCAACAGATAATCGTACCGTAAGCGGTAATACTTTAAGCGGATGGTCATGTAATGCTGCCTCCAGTGATCAAATGGTTGGTATAACTGCAGGTGTTGGAGCTACCGTAAATATTTTCAACAACAGAGTTTGTGGTATGACTACGGGACAAAGTACAGGCGCATCCTATATAAAGGGGATTTCTGTCAATGGGGTTACCGGCACAACCTTTAATGTGTATAATAACATGGTTGACGTTAATCAAGTTCCTGCAGTATTGACGGGAGGGAATTCTTTGAATGGCATTGAAGTAAATGGTGGAACAAATGCCAACTTGTATTTCAATACACTCAGGGTTGCGGGAAATGGAAACGGAACTGCATTTGGAACAAGCGGCATCAGTGTCCTTGTTACAACTGTTAATACTAATATTCGTAATAACATTGTTGTTAACTTAACGAATGGTGGAGGTGCAACAGCTGCGGCCTGTGCTGCTGCTTTAAGAAGATCCGCTGCTGCAATGACAGGGTATGCATCCACTTCCGATAACAATATTTATTATCCGGGAAATACAGCTTTGGGCGCAACCCGCGTTACTTATTTTGACGGAACAACTGCTTACCAGACATTAGCTGCTTTTCAGGCTATAGCTGGACTTAGTCCGCGTGAAGTAAATTCTAAATCAGAGAATGTACTTTTCCAAAGCACAACCTGCGGAGACCCAAACTTTCTGAAAATAAATACTTCCACAGCAACTTTTGTTGAAAGCGGAGCGCAAGCAATCACTTCACCAAATATTACTACAGATATTTTCGGAACGACAAGGAATCCGGTTTCTCCTGATATCGGTGCTCACGAAGGTAACTTTGTCGGACTTACTCCTTCTTTTTCCACCTTATCAGCTTCGCCGGCAACAGGACAATGTTCTGCAGTTAGTCATAACGTTACAGCAATAGTTGTTCCGGGTATTAACCCTGTTACTTCTGTCGTATTAAATTATGCATACAATGGCACAGCGCAGAGCCCTATCAATTTATCAAACGGAGGATCCGGTAACTCTTATTCAGGAACTATTCCTGCTGCTACACCTTCTAATGCTTTAGTATCATGGAGTGCAACAATAAACGATGGTATATATACAGCCAATTCAAATGGAACTTCTTACAAGGATAATTATCTTGTCAATGTTGTTACAACAGCAACTGTAGCTCCCGGAACTGTTTGTTCAGGAACTCCTGCAACGCTAAGCGTTATAGCTTTGGAGGGTACAGCCGGTTTCAAAACCATTGGAATTCAGACTACAACATCTTCCACCGGAAGTCCATTCAGAGGAGGAGCAGGGACAACTGTTGGAAATAAAGTTCAATATCTTTTTACCGCTGCTGAATTATTAGCTTCCGGTCTTGTTGCAGGAAACATTACCAGCCTTGGATTCAATGTTACAACAACAGCAGCAAGCAGCATTGCACCGAACTTTACAATTCGAATGGGGAATACTGCTGTTACTACATTGACCATAAACTTTCAGCCGGACCCTTCGAATATTGTTTATGGTCCTGTTAGTTATTCCACACCTTCCGTAGCAGGATTAGCAACTATTGCTTTAACTCCTTTTAACTGGGATGGAGTTTCAAATATTTTGATTCAAATTTGCAATGACCCTATCACTCCTATTGGAACGTCGTTATTGGTTTCTGTAGATGGTGCAGGAACAGGCAAAATGGGGTATACAAATATTGCTGCTTCGTGTGCGGCAACAACAGATGGTGTTGCATTAAACAGAGCTGTAATTACTTTTGGAGGTGTTGTAGGTATTAATTACACGCCAACCTTAACATGGAACTGGACCCCTGGTTCCTTATCAGGCAGCACAACAAGCACTTCTCCTCTTAGCACAACAACCTATACAGCAACAGGTGCAGATGCCAATGGCTGTGTATTAGTTTCTAATCCTGTTACATTAAATGTTAATCCACTTCCACCAAATCCTGTTGGAACGAATTCAACCCAATGCGGCTACGGTACTCCAACGGCTTCTGTTACCGGAAGCGGAGGAATATTCCGCTGGTATCTGGCAGCTACAGGAGGATCATCGCTTGCAGGTCAGTCGGGAAATTCACTCTCTTCCTACCCAATAAGTGTAACAACTACTTTTTATGTTTCAGAATATGATGGTACCTGTGAAGGTTTGAGAACTCCGGTGATTGCTACTGTAACAAATCCTGATGCAGTTACTGCAGCTGCCTCAACCGCTTTAAGTTGTCCATTAACGGATGTTCAGCTATCAGCAACACAAACGGGATCTACTAATATTTATACTTATAGCTGGACTGCGAATCCGGCTGCAGGAAGCGGCATTCCTACTTCTGTTTCAGGAAATCCTGTAACAATTCAGGCTACTGCAAGCGGTACCTATACTTATACAGTATTTGCTACAGATGCAGGAGCTTCCTGCGTAACGACAAGCACAGTAGTGGTTAGTTACAGTACGGCTCCGTTACTAACTGTTTCCCCGGCAACTGCTTCTGTTTGTCCTGGAGCTTCAGTCCAACTAACAGCAGCACAAACCAATGGAGCCGGTAGTGCAATTTTATTAAATGGTACGAATCAATACCTGGCAATTCCTCATTCTTCCAGTGTTGATTTCACTGCAGCATTGGCAAGTAAATTTACCATTGAAGCATGGATACGCCCTACAGCATTTACCAGCATAGCAGGAATTGTAAGTAAATATCAGGTTTCAGGATTTGCTTCTTACTTCCTCCGCGAAACTTCTACTTCACCTTATACCGGATTAGATGCCGGGGGTTCTGCTGCAAATCCTACAGCAACAGGGCTGCTTACAGCAAATACCTGGTCTCATGTAGCTGCTGAGTTTTTTCCGAAAGATGCAACCACAGATTCAGTAAGAATTTATGTAAACGGAGTCGTTGTAAAATTAGGAGTAAGTGCAATGCCTGCAAATACGGATTCTATAAGAATAGGTTCAGATTTTGGAGGAAGGTATTTCAACGGACAAATGGATGAAATACGTATCTGGAATGATACTATTACGCCTGCAAATCTTATAGCATGGAAAGGACTACCTGTTACCAATACTCATCCTAATTTCGGTAGTCTCGTGGCATATTATGATTTTAACACACCTTCAGCGACAACGGTTCCTGATCTTTCCGGTACCGGTAATACAGCTTATATTAGGAATGCTGCTTCTTTCGTAGCTTCTGCTGCCCCAATAACCAGTGCTGCTTTTTCCTGGTCTCCAACTTCGGGATTATCAAATCCATTAATTTCAAATCCTGTTGCAACACCATCCGTCACTACTACTTATACTGCAACAGCAACCGGACCGAATGGATGTTTTAATATTGCTTCATCAATTATCACTATTAACCAGATTCCGGCTGCTCCATCTGTTACAGATGCCAGTCAGTGTGGATTAGGAGTACCAATAGTTTCTGTAACAGGTGTAGGAAGTATTTTCAATTGGTATCTTACTCCATCAGGTGGAACTGCTATAGCAAATCAACACGGAAATCAACTTACAACATATTCCATAAGCACAACCACTACGTTTTATGTTTCAGAACTTTCAGGCGGTTTATGCGAAGGTCCTCGTGCAGCAGTTGTTTCAACAGTAGTATCACCTGATGCAGTTGTGGCAACAGTTTCTTCCCCGACTTGTCTGGGGGATAACATTACACTCACTGCTAGTCAAAGCGGACCGAATGGTAATCCTTACACATTCTCTTGGGTTGCTTCTCCTGTTTCAGGCAGTGGTATGACGGGTACCTTGATTGGCCCGATAACAACCTGGTATAATAATAACTTCAGCACAGGCCTTGTTGGCTCTGATGCTTTATCGGGTACGGCTATTGTCACCGGCGGAGAACTTGAGTTGACATCCAATACGCTTTCTCAAAGCGGTGCTTTTACGGTAGATAATCCGGGAGCTATCAACCCTGCATACCTCGATGTATCGTTCAACCTATCCGTAACTCCATCAGGAGGTGCCGATGGTTTTAGCTATAGTTATGGCGATGATGTATCTCCAACATCAACTTCACCAAACTTCGAAAACGGAACCGGTACAAAACTTAAACTTGCTTTTGATGCCTATACAAATGGAACAAATACAGCAGGAATTTATCTAATGTATAATACAACAACACTTAATCAGCCACCTACAGATCCCGGAGTAATTGCGTACTCAGCTGATGTTAGCTGGAGAAATGCAACCAATACAGCTATATCACTTATTGTAAATGAATTTGGGCAAGCAACACTCATAGTAGGTGCCACAACGATTTTCAGCAATGTTCAGTTGCCGGCTGCATATACTTCTACTAATAAATCTACCTGGAAACATGTGTATAAAGCACGTACAGGAGGAATATCTGAATTGCACCATATGGACAATTTACTTATTAAATATAAGCTGGCCACTCCTCTTCCAACACTAGGTCAAAGTGTTGGAATTACTCCGACAGCAGCCGGGACATATACCTATACCGTAACGGCATCGGATGGCAGTTGTACTACTAATTCCACAGTTGTTGTTACAATAACACCTCATCCTAATATTGTTTCTGCAACCGCTTCACCTAATCCGGTTTGTGCAGGAAATAATGTTGTTTTGAATGCTTCGACATATATAGGAGGATCGTTTTCCGGAAACATTGGCTCCGGAACATTGACGACTACTACCTCAGGCATACTTCCTTATCCCGTATTCTGGGAAACCACACGTTTGCAATATTTAGTTTCAGCAAGTGAATTGTTAACGGCAGGATTTACCGCAGGAAACATTACACAGATTATTTATAAAATTACCTCTACAACTTCAGCAGTGGCTTGGCAGAATTATACTGTTAAAATGGGCCATACATCCAATACAGCATTAACAGCAGCCTGGGAGAATACACTAACTACTGTTTACGGTCCGGTGACTGTACCTGCCCCACCTCCGGTAGGTCAAAGCCCGCATACATTAACCACTCCTTTCGCATGGAACGGAACTTCGAATCTTGTAATAGATATTTGTTATACGAACGACCCTACAGCAACCTGTACATCGTGTTACAGTGCTTCAGGATCATTAACAGTTCCTTATACAACAACTTCATTTGTATCTGTTCATTATTCACAATCCGACAATACAAATAATTGCGGGACAGCTAATGCTGGAACTTTAGTTTCTACAAGACCTAATTTCATTTTAGTAGGCACCAATCAGGTTCAGGGTGCAGGAAGCTACAACTGGCAATGGAATCCGGGAGCATATAATACGAATTCTGTTACAATCACTCCTGCTTCAACAAATACCTATACTGTAACTGCTACAGATCCTGTTTCAGGATGTACTTCTTCGCAGTCTTTAGTCTTAGTTGTAAATCCTGTCCCATCAGTACCTACAAAACAAGACGACGTGCAATGCGGTCCCGGCATCCCTACATGTTATGTAACCGGTGGCGGTGGTATTTTTCGCTGGTACCTTACGCCGACAGGCGGTTCACCTATTAGCGGTGAATTAGGGACAAGTCTGACTGGTTATTCTATTAGTAATACCACAACTTTCTACGTTGCAGAATATGACGGAACATGTGAAAGTGCCCGTGTTCCTGTTATACAATCTGTATTTACACCCGGACCAATTACGGTGAATGCAATATCCAATGGATGTCTTGGTTCAGTAGTAAATCTGACGGTTAGCAATCCGTCATTATATCCATATTTATCATTTGATTGGACTTCTGGTCCACAGGCAGGAAGTGGAATTTCAGGAACAGCATTTGGCGACCCTGTCGACGGACACCTTAATGTTGCTCCAACTGCAATCGGAACATACACCTATTCTTTACTGGCTTCAGATGGTGTATGTAATGCTGCAGGAAATGTTTCCGTAACTATAGCAGGCGTTCCAAATATAACTGCAACTCCACCTTCATCCACTGTTTGTCCAAATACAAACGTTCAATTATTAGCAACGCAATCAAACGGAGCAGGTAATGCTGTATTATTAAACGGAACGAACCAATACCTTGCAATACCGCATTCTTCCAGTCTTGCATTTTCAGCAGCGGCAGGTAGTAAGTTTACTATTGAAGCATGGATAAGGCCGACTGCTTTTACCCAGTTTGCAGGCATCGTAAGTAAATACCAGGTTTCAGGATCTGCAGGATATTTCTTGCGCGAAAGCACTAACTCTCCCTATACAGGTATTGATGCCGGAGGATCAGGTACGGTTTCTACTATAACCGGACTTTTAGTAGCGAATACATGGTACCATGTTGCAGCTGTATTTTTTCCGAAGGATGCTACCAATGATTCCGTTCGAATTTACATTAATGGTGCCCTGATAAAGTTGGGAGTAACCCTGATGCCGGTAAATACAGATTCACTTAGAATTGGTTCTGATTTCGGAGCCAGGTATTTTAACGGACAAATTGATGAAGTACGAATTTGGAATGATTCTCTGCCCACAGCTACTATAGCAAACTGGAGAACAAGGAGTATGACTAATGTTCATCCAAACTTTGCTAACCTGGTAGCGTACTATAATTTTGATGCGCCGGTCGCAACAACGGTTTCTGACCTTTCGGGAAATGGCAACGTTGCTTATATTCGTAATTCTCCTACGTTTGTTTCTTCAGCTGCTTCTATTTCAAATGTAACTTTTTCATGGTCTCCGACATCAGGTTTGTCTGATCCGACAATACCTAATCCGGTGGCATCTACAAATACTACTACAACCTATACTGTTACCGCTTCAGCAAACAATGGATGTTCTTCCAGCGCTTCATCAGTAGTCAATATACTAAGTGTTTCTGCAGCACCAACAGGAACAGATGGCACTGTTTGCGGTTCCGGAGTACCTTCCTGTTCCGTAGTCGGTACAGGCGGCGGAATTTTCAGATGGTATCTGACACCTACAGGCGGAACATCGCTTGTTGGGGAAAATGGAAATCAATTAACTTCTTATTCCATATCAACTGCGACAACGTTTTATGTTTCAGAATATGACGGAACATGCGAGAGCCCAAGAACATCTGTTGTAGCAACAATAATTAATCCTGATGCTGTTACTGCAAATGCAACACCGAATCCACTTTGTGCAAATTCTCCATTGACTCTTTCAGCTATTCAAACCGGCTCGACTAATAACTATACATATAGCTGGACTGCCTCGCCGGTTACAGGAAGCGGAATGACGGGAATAGTACTCGGACCGTTGACAACTTTGTATAGTAATAATTTCAACACAGGACTTATTGGCGGAGATGCTTTAACGGACAATGCTATTATAACCGGTGGAGAAGTGGAGTTAACTTCAAATATTGCATCACAACGAGGAGCCCTTACCATTAGCAACCCCGGTGCCGTAAATCCATTCTATTTAGGAGTTTCATTTAATTTAACTGTTACACCTTCAGCAGGAGCGGACGGGTTTAGTTATAGCTTCGGAGATGATGTATCTTCAACTTCTACAGCTCCAAATTTTGAAAACGGAACAGGCACAAAACTTAAAATATCTTTTGATGCGTATACAAATGGAACCAATACAAATGGTATTTATCTTATTTATAATAATAATTCAAGTAATCAGTCACCCGGTGATCCCGGCGTAATTGCCTACTCTTCGAATGTGGCCTGGAGAAATGCTACAAATACTGCGATCTCATTAGTAGTAGATGAACTGGGAAGAGCTACATTAATTGTAGGCGGTACAACTGTATTTAACAACGTTCAATTACCTGCTGCTTACTCAGCAGCAAATAAATCAACC
>JAYURB010000133.1:0-10817 GCA_043756425.1 Bacteroidota bacterium | reverse complement strand
GGTGGACGAGTTGCAATACTATCTTTTCATTCCGGCGAAGACAGGCGCGTAAAAAAATCTTTTCAGTCACTTTTTCGTGAAGGGATATACAGTGCAATTGCCGATGGACCCATAAGGCCTTCGCCGGAGGAATGCAGCAGTAATCCGCGAGCGCGTTCGGCAAAGCTTCGTTGGGCTGTGAAGGAGTAGGTTTTTTTACCGAGATTTTGTCCCTAACGGGACTAGTCAATTTAGAATTGCTCAATGATGTCCGGGAAATTAATTTATGAAAAACTTCTGAATGGTGTTTAAGCAAGGAAACTTCCGGGAACTTATATTAACAATAAAATAACAATGAAGTAGCATCTGCTGAAACAAGAAGACCTAATTTTGTAGAAAAATAAAAAATAAATAATGAAAACTGAATTTCATATAAAATCATGCTGTAGGACTATGCAAGAGAAATCCAGGAAGGCCAAAATATCTATAATATTAATATAATAACACACACAACTTAACATGAAAACAGAGGCCTTGCATTATCCGCAGGCCTTTTTTATTGAATGTAAAGGATTAACGTAAAAGAAAATTAAAAAAATCGTAACTGAATAATAAAATGAAATTAATAACAAAAAAAATAGTCTTAGCTCGCGACATTGGAATTCACGGAAACTTATTCGGAGGAACATTAATGGCTTGGATAGATGAAGCAGCAGCAGCATTTGCCACAGAATATTGTTTTACTCCCAATATGGTTACTGTGCGCGTGGGCGAGTTGTTATTTAAGAAACCTTTAAAAGACGGTCACCATCTTCGCATTTATGGTGAAATGGTTGAACTTGGGAATACTTCTATTACTTTATCGCTTGAAGCAAGAAAATATAGTCTATACAGCGGCGAGGAAACGCTGGTATGTAGTACAAATATTACCTTTGTACGTATTGATGACGATGGAACGCCCACACCAATTGGTGAATCAGTAAGGAAAAGGCATGACGCAAGTTTTCAGGAATTAGCAGTTTAATTACTTCTGCTGCCTTTCCATTCTGTTTTTGATCTGCTAAATTTTTAGTATTCGGAGCAAACATTGTTTCAATTTTGTTTCTTTGTAATACTAACTAAATGATATTTTGAAGAGAGTCCTTTTTGTATTTTTGATTTTTTTCTTTTTAGCTCCGCTTATTTTCGGAAATAATTCTTCTGTCCTTTTACAAAAAGGGTGGGATGAACTTGTTGTCGATAATGACACTGCAGCCCTGAAATATTTTGGCATGGCTTACGAAGAGGCTAAGTCGGCTAAGGATTTTGAGAATAGCGCAATTGCTTTATTAAATATGGGGATTTGCTCTTACGGTTCCAGCTATAGCCTCGGACTACATTATTGTTTGCGGGCTATGGATGAGTTTAAAAAAATTGAAACGTCTGAACCCCAAAAAGCATTGACAGGCAGGAGCAAGTGCCTTCAATTAATCAGTACGATCAACAGCAGGCAGGGAAAATACAGAGAAGCAATTTCTTTAAGCAATGAAGCGATGGTCGGTTTTCCTTCAGAGAATGATACTACCGGTTATCTTGGGTTAATATATAATAGTCTGGGTGATGCATATGAAAATTTAAACATGCCCGACTCTTCTGAATATTTTCATCGTCGGGCCTTGCAGGAAAGACTCATAACAAAAAAGCTTATTTACCTCCCGGGTTCTTATTGTCGTGTAGCTTCTATTGAACAAAATAAGGGTAACAAGGTGCAAAGTAAGGATTATTTTGACCGTGCTTTATTTATTGCCGATAGTATGGGCAATCGTCAGGCTCAGGTTTTAGCGTTATTGGGAATTGGGAAATGGCATCTTCATTTCGGTAACAATGAAAAGGAAGCGGAAGCGGTTTTTCTGAAAGCAAAAAGCACTGCTTCTGACTTATCGGATAAATCGTTTTATATAAATTCACTTAATCAGCTTTTATTACTAAAAAAAGCACGCGGAAATTTTGAAGAGGCTTTAGCGTATGCAAATGAAATTCAGAAATTAAAAGATACCCTTGCCACATGGGAAAAGGAAAGAGTTACTAAAAGTCTGGAAGTTCAGTTTGATGTAGCAGAAAAGAACAGGCAATTAATCATTGTTCAGGAAGAAAAAAATATTGCAACACTGACGAATTATATTCTTTGGGGTACCCTTGGTTTTTTAATACTTATTGCAACGGGAGTGATTCTATTTTTAAAAAGGATAAACAAAAGTGATAAGCAGCTTCTCAAAACCAAAGAAGAACTTTCTAAAATAACAGACGAACAAAAAAAACTGAAAGAGCAGCAAATGCAAAATGAAATTGAATTTAAAGAAAGTCAGTTAAGTGCATTGGCTGTTCAGATGTTGCAGAAAAATGAATTGTTGAATGAAATGAAGGAGCAATTGGAAAAGGACAATGATCCATCTAAAGGAAATCCACTTTTTAAAATAATCAATAAAGGCTTAAATCAGGATAAAGAATGGACTGATTTTAACTCCTATTTTGAAAGCATCAATAAGAACTTTTATAGCCGTTTAAAGCTGGAGTATCCGGAAATTAGTCCGAATGATTTGAAGATTTGTGCCCTGATAAAATTGAATTTATCCATTAAAGAGATGGCGGAAATTCTAAATATTTCACCCGATAGCGTTAAGACAGCCCGATACAGACTAAGAAAAAAATTGCAGCTGAATTCGGAAGATAATCTCACGGATTTTATCTTAAACCTGAAATAAAGGACTTTGTTTACCTTGGGCTTACAAATTTAAGGGCTTTGTCTACCTTTTGTCTACCTGAAATTTTTGCTTTAATCGCATGGTGCATTTAGTTTTAGCCATTGAAAAATTGTATTAATTAAACAACAAAATTCACGTCGTTATGAGAAAAATCTTTACTTTTTTCGTTATCGCTTTATCGTTAAAAGCGGCAAGCTCTAATGCTCAGACCATTCTAAATCCTAATTTTGAACAGTTGAATTCTGATAGCAGCCTTAGCTATTGGGGTAATGTATATTTGTTTTCAGCATGGTTTGATTCAACCGGTGTTTCCCATCTTGTTGACTCCATTGTATTTGACGGACAGTTGTATGCACCTACAAATGATGCTTATTTCGGAAATACTGCTTTAGAATTAAGAAATGCATGGAATTTCAGTACCAACACAGGTATTGCGGGCGCCGTTGGTTTGGATGAAGATACAGTTTTTAGTGCTTGGGGGCTTTCAAATTTAGTACCTACTTATGGCACGCCATTCAACCCTTTCGAACCTATAAATTTTAATTTTTATTATAAATTCCATCCGGTAAATGGAGATTCAGCAAGTTTACAAATTGTATTGTGGGATAGCAGTGGTAATCAAATGGCAGAAGGTTTGGCAATTATAACTGATTCGATCAGCAATTATACGATGATGACAGCCCCCATTAATTATTCCCTGACCGGAGGTGCTGCATTTTATTCTTTTACTATAAGAAATTTTTATACTTCTGAACCCGGGTCGCATCAACCGTCTTTAGGGACTCAATTAAAAGTTGATAATATAGGTTTCAATTTTGTTTCTTCATCTGCTAACAATACGAATACTGTTGATAGGCAAATAGCTGTTTATCCTAATCCTGCCCGGGATAATATCAATATCGATTCTCATGTTTTTACGGATTCGCACTATAAAATTCATTCTATTATTGGACAAACAATATTGGAGGGAAATCTACAATCCAATTCAAATACTATTGACTTAAATAGTTTTGAGGCAGGAGTATATATTCTCGAAATAAACTCAGATGATAAATCCGAGTTCCAAACTATAATTGTAAATAAGTAATAACCTTTTCTTTGTGCCTTTCTTTGTGACTATTGTGAACTTTGTGGTTAAATTTTTATTGTCGGATTTTTACTACAAAGTTCGCAAAGAGCACAAAGAAAGGCACAAATGATTTTTTAAGATTGAATCATTTTTTAAAATTGAGGGAATATATTTTGCAATGAAATATTGCACATGTAAATTATGAATAATCCTGCAATTTTTTTTTACTATATTCACTGAATGAAATCTGAAGAATTTAAAAGTATACAAGCTCCAATTAAGGAGAAGTACAAGTCACAGCCTGAAACAGCCATTATCACGCTTAAAGCAGAAGGAAAAATCGGAGAAGGTATTTCCTGTAAGGTAGAAACGGGAAGAGCAATTGTCGAAGCAGGCTTGCACCCGGCAACGGGCGGAAATGGAATGCTTGCATGTTCAGGTGATTTACTTTTGGAGGCTTTGGTTGCTTGTGCAGGTGTTACTTTGCGAGCTGTGTCGACATCAATCGGTGTCGAAATAAAGAGTGGCACAGTAAAAGCAGAAGGTGATTTAGATTTTCGGGGAACGTTAGGCGTTTCAAAAGATGTACCTGTGGGATTTAAAGCGATTCGTTTAAATTTTATGCTTGAAACGGATGCTACAGATGAACAGCTTCAATCAATTGCGAAACTTACGGAAAGATATTGTGTGGTTTATCAGACGCTGGCAAAGGGTGTTTCAATTGAAGCGTCGTTTAATAAGCGATAAATAATTGTATATTTTTTTTGTTGGAATATTTTGATTAGAAGATAATTTAGTTAAATATTATGGTTTCAATTTTAATTTGTCGAACGTAAATCGAAGTCAGATTTAACCGCCGCTACGATTATTTTCAAAACTAACCTTAGTAGCAAAGTAATTTGAATAATTGCATCAGAAAATCAGGTACAATACAGCCACAAGCAATAGAATAATTGCAACAAGAATGTATGTTTTGTTTTGAACAGGGAATTCATATCCGCAAACGGGACAAATAGTTGCTTTAGCATCTACTTCCATAGCGCAGGAAGGACATTCTTTCTTTTTCATTATTTGTATTAAATTTACACTTCTTAATAAATAAGTCACTTTATCATGGGAAAGATAGTATCTATTTCGGAACAACTCCAACAATGGGCATTTAATTTTGGGCCTAAATTATTAACTGCAATAATTGTTTTTGTAATTGGATTATATGCTATTAACTGGTTTTCTAGACTAACATCAAAATCGCTTCTTCGGAAAAATATCGATTCTTCATTGCAATCCTTTCTTGCAAGTATGGTTGGAGTGAGTTTGAAAGTATTTCTGCTAATTACTGTGGCTGGAATGTTAGGCATTCAGACAGCTTCATTCGTTGCAGTAGTGGGAGCTCTTGGACTGGCTGTTGGACTTGCATTGCAGGGATCGTTGTCAAACTTTGCCGGCGGTGTACTAATACTAGTCTTTAAGCCTTTTAAGCCCGGCGACTTAATTGAGTCAGGAGGTCAAACAGGTATTGTGCAGGAAGTTCAGATTTTTAATACCATTCTCCTCACACCGGATCTTAAGACTGTAATCCTCGCTAACGGTGCTGTAAGTAATAATACTATCGTTAATTATAGCAAACACGGTTCTCTAAGAGTTGATATAACTTTAGCCCTTACATTAAACAGTGATGTTGAGAAAGCGAAGGAATTGGCCATGCAAGTCATGCATGCAAATGAACATGTGCTTATTGAACCCGCACCAACAGTAAACCTATTAAAAGTTAGAGATGGGAAAATAATGTTAACGATCAGACCTTTTACCAACGCTGATAAATATTGGGATGTTTATTTTACCGTTCAAGAGCAAATCAAAAAAACATTTGATAGTAATAATATTGAAATTGCTGCACCTGCTACATTTGTGCCGGTTGTTTAAGTTTAATATTTTAAAACCTTGGTTTTTGTTGTTATGTTTTTATCCGTGTAGATCAATAGATAAAATCCTGATGCTATATTTTCAGTATTAATTTAATTGCTCTAATCAATCGAATGTATACTTTATTTCCGGTTTTAGAATAGAATATTAATTTGAAATGTAGTTTTGAAAACAATTAGATAAGCCCAAATTCTATGGATTTGAGTTGTCCGACCGGTTTTATTAATCGGTTGAACCGGATAGTAAATTTACTTAAGACCCTAAATATATTTTTACTAGAGAAAAAGAGGATAAGAGTAGAATTGAATTTTAGGCAAGAAAGGGCTATTTTATTGAAATTTTAAAGATTTACAGCAAGGATATTGTATGATACATGAATAATAATTATTGCCCTTTAAATGTCGGTTTCTAATTTCAAAAACAGCTGCTACTCTATTAAAAAAAGCTTATTTTAGCATTATCAATGAAAAAGGGAAGAATTCTATTATTACTTTTTTTATTCCTGTATGCAAATTCAGGACTTGCTATAAGCATGCATTGGTGTGGAGGCAAACTTTTTTCTGTTGATTTATTTTCAAACGGTGAGCATACATGCAAGTGCGGCAAAAAAAAGATGAAGCCCGGTTGCTGTAAAAATCAAATTATTCATCTTAAAGCTTGTGAGGTTTTAGTAAAGACAAATAATTTTACTTTAAAAACTGTTGTTCCTGAAATTAATTTCGCTTTTGAAATTCCGGTTGAAATTCACTCTTTAGCTAACGATCTTTTTGCATCAGCTGATTTTTATCATCCACCCCCTTTTAAGCCTAAAACTCCGATTTATTTATTGGACAAGGTTTTCCGAATTTGATATTCTGACTTTTTAACCGTCACTTTTGAACGGTCTTTATTCTTTGTGCTAAAAGCGCAAACTAACTCTTTCGTATATCAAACAATCAACTATTAAAAAATTAAATAATCAAATGAAAAATAAAATATTCTTATCTCTTGCTTTACTTTTAACAGTAATGATTTCAAAAGCTCAAACAACAGCGATGCCGTTTAGCGGCATGGACTGTAATGGAAATTCAGTTGACCTTTTTGCCGACTTAGATGCAGGTAAAGCTGTAATCCTTCACTTCTTTATGCCTAATTGCGGAAGCTGCCCGCCGCCGGCACAAAAAATTCAAATGATGGCAAATCATATTAATGCTATGTATCCGGGTATGGTTAAGGGTTATGCTTTCCCTTTTCAAAATTCAACAACATGTTCTTATGCTGCCAGCTGGGTTTCATCAAATAGTTTGTCGACATTGTATGCACCCATGGACAGCGGTGCAGCACATGTTGCTCATTATGGTGGTTTCGGCATGCCTACAGTAGTTGTATTGGGAGGAATGGACCATAAAGTTCTGTTTTCAACATTGAGTTTCTCAACAAGTGATACTACGCTTATGAGAGACGCAATTTTAGCATTGTTATCCCCTTCAAATATTGCTGACTTACCGGGTGAAGTAAACGCTTTCAGTGTTTATCCAAATCCTGCCATCGATAACGTTATTATCAATTTTGAATTAAAAGAAACATCTAATGTACAAATTGATGTAACTGATATTACCGGCAAACAAGTTGCTGCAATTTCTGAAGAAAAGCTAAGCGGAACAGTTAAGAAAGAACTCAATACTGCTGTATTGCCTAATGGAAATTATCTTGTACGCATGCAGGTTAATGGTAAATCTGCTACTCGCAAATTGAAAGTAAATCATTAATCATGAACGTAATCAAAAAGTTTGTTTTATCAGCTGCCGTTTTACTTACGGCTGCTGGTAATTCTTTTAGCCAGACATTTTCCAATACTCCTAACGATACCGTTAGTATGGTTGGATTGATGGAAGATTTGGAAACACTTACCATTCAACAGTTAAACATTTCAGCCAATACCATTCAGTTGAAATGGAAAAAAGTAAGTGTAAGCGTTCCTGCCCTTTGGGATGCATCGGTTTGTGATAATTCCATTTGTTATACTTCTTTAGTCGATAGTGGAACGATGAATGCCATTAATCCACCCGATTATGGTTTTATATTATTACACGTTACGCCACATGTGAACTACGGCACTGCTGTAATTAGATATGCCGTTTGGGATATTACAAATCCTTCTCTGAAAGACACACTTACGTTTATTCTGACCGTTAATGCACCATCAGCTATCGACGAAACAGAAAACAGAAAAGCTTTCAGCGTATTTCCTAACCCCGTAAAGGAGTCCATCAATATCGTTTCAAATGAATATAGTAGTTTTCGGTTTTTGATTACTGATATTTATGGAAAAGAAATTCAAAAGGGAATTTCCAAAGCAAATTCAATTGATATAAATACTGAAAATATTCGGAATGGAGTTTATGACATATCTATTTTTTATAAAGACGGAATTACCGGCTCAAAAAAATTCATCATTCTACATTAAGTTGAAGTTTGCAGTTGGCTTACTATTTCTTGTTTATGGTTTTACTGTACAGGCTCAGAATCAGCTTGCTATTCCACCAACGCTTACGGGAACAACTTTCAACCTGAATATTCAAAGCGGAACGCAGACATTTTATAATAATGTTACGACTCCAACCTACGGAATAAATGGTCCATGGATGGCTCCAACAATTGTTGTAAATAAAGGAGATAGTATTGCATTGAATGTGATTAATAATTTAAATGTCAGTACGACTATACACTGGCACGGATTTCATGTTTCTGCAATCAACGATGGAGGCCCGCATCAGAAAATAAACGCCGGTTCATCCTGGAGTCCTTCTTTTGAAGTGAGAAATAATGCCGGTACATTCTGGTATCACCCACACGGAATAGCACAAACGGAGCAGCAAATTTCAAAGGGTCTTGCAGGGTTTTTAATTGTAAAGGATAGTGCGGAAGCATTATTGACTTTACCGCGAACCTATGGTGTGGATGATATTCCTTTAATTGTTCAGAGTAAAGCATTCGATGTCCTGACACAGATTGCAATAGCCAGCGATTTAGATACTGCTTTGTTTATTAACGGTACTGTAAATCCCTATTTTCTTGCGCCGGCGCAGGTAATTCGTTTTCGATTATTAAATGCCAGTAGTTTGCGTACATATAACTTTGGTTTTAGTAATGGTCAAACATTTTATCAAATTGCAACGGATGGCGGTTTGTTAGATTCATCTATTGCTCTTACCCGGTTGAAAATTAGTCCGGGTGAAAGGGCTGAAATCCTTGTTGATTTTTCCGGAATGACTTCACAAATGATTTTTTTAAAAAGCTATTCTTCTGAATTGCCAAACGGAATTTATGGAGCCGATACCGTAGGAAGTGGAGCCGATACAATTAACGAATACAGCGATAATTTTTTAAACGGTTCTGATTTTAATTTACTTCAGATAAATGTTGTGGCAGCCGTAGGTACACCTATAACAACAATCCCTAGTGCACTGATTCCTTTTACTCCAATCAATCCTCAGTCCGCAACAGACTATCGCACTATTGTAATGGATACAATTCGCTTACTTCCTATTGATCCACCCAATAGAGCAGAGGGGCCGTTTGGATTGAACAATAAAACTTTTGATATTGACAGCATCAATGAAATAGTTTACCTGAATACCACAGAAATCTGGACATTGAAAAACCAAACACTTGTTGCACATCCTTTTCATATTCACGATGTAGAGTTTAATGTAATTGAGAAAAGCGGACTTCCTCCAACAGCTAGTGAAAGGGGCTGGAAGGATGTTGTACTTGTACTGCCCGGAGATAGCATAAAATTTATTACTCACTTTGCTGACTTTGCCGATGACATGGTTCCATACATGTATCATTGTCATTTACTTCATCACGAAGACGATGGAATGATGGGTAGTTTCTTAGTACTGGATACTACAGCAACAGGAATAGAAGAGATTAATAAAGTAAACAATTTTTCTGTTTTTCCTAATCCCGCAAATGATTTGGTAAATATTGTTTCATTAGACAACAGCGTTTTTTCATTAGAAATTTTTAATGCTTTTGGAATGATGGTTTATTCGGGAAGAGAATCATCAAACTTCCAATTTGAAACGACATCTTTATCAAGTGGAATTTATTTTATTAAAATGAATTCTGATAAAAATATATTCA
Organism: Bacteroidota bacterium; assembly: GCA_043756425.1. GTDB lineage: Bacteria > Bacteroidota > Bacteroidia > AKYH767-A > 2013-40CM-41-45 > JADKIH01. The sequence goes on along the minus strand of JAYURB010000133.1, from coordinate 974 downwards.
CAAGGAAACTTATTAAACCATGAAAACTGTAATTATACTTTCAATAGTATTTTTATCTTTAATAATTTCTTCGAAGGCTCAAAGTACAATCACTTGGGATGCAAGCGCGGATATTTCTATGAGTATGTATAGTAACATGCACCCGCGTGTAACCTTAGACCGAGACGGAAATCCATTGATAGTATGGGGAAGAATGAGCGATCAATCTGTTTTCTTTTCACGATGGGGTGGAGCAGCTTTCTCTTCACCGACAAAACTTAATCCTTCCTGGCTAACTGTTGCAACTGCAAGCTGGATGGGGCCTGACATTGCTTCTCATGGTGACACCGTTTATGTAGTTGTTAAGCGCACACCTGAAGCAACAGATTCAAATCGATTATTCATTTTTACTTCCTTCAATGGCGGCATTTCTTTTAATTCGCCTGTAGAATTAGGAATTATTGCTGATAGCATTTCTCGTTTTCCTACTGTTACAACGGATGCAATTGGGAATCCTATAGTGGCATTTATGAAATTCAATTCCACCTTTGGAGATTCGAGATGGGTCATTTCTTCTTCTACCGATTATGGAAGTACATTTTCAACGGATGTTAAAGCCAGTGGCTGGGGAAATTCTGCTGAAGTTTGTGATTGTTGTCCGGGTGCACTTATTATGTCCGGCGATACATGTGCAATGTTATACCGCGATAATAATAGCAATATACGTGATTGTTGGGCAGGCATTTCAATAGATCATGCAACATCATTCGGTAGTGGCTTTGCTCTTGAAAATAATAATTGGATGCTTAATTCATGTCCGTCAACCGGTCCCGACGGAGTTATTGTCGGTGATTCACTTTATTCTGTTTTTATGAATGGAGCCAGTGGCAATTATAGGAATTATTTTAGTAAATCATCTTTAAGTAATGGTACTTTGGGAACAGTTTCCAATCTCACGGGACCAATAACAGGATTAAGCCAGCAAAACTATCCCC
>JAYURB010000132.1:0-4342 GCA_043756425.1 Bacteroidota bacterium | reverse complement strand
GGACATTCAGGAAGACTTAGTCAGGCAGGTTGAATATATGAAATCACTTGGTCAGCATTTAGAAGCAAAACGCCTGGAAGACCGTGTAACATATGATCTGGAAATGATACGGGAGTTGGGTTATTGTTCCGGTATTGAAAATTACTCCCGTTACTTTGATGGCAGAGAGCCGGGTAAACGCCCATTTTGTCTGCTTGATTATTTCCCGGACAATTATCTAATGGTTATTGATGAGAGCCATGCTTCCATTCCCCAGGTGCGTGCCATGTATGGCGGAGACCGTTCAAGAAAACAAAATCTTGTCGAATATGGTTTCAGACTTCCATCAGCTCTAGATAACCGACCGTTAAAGTTTGAGGAATTTGAAAATCTTATCAATCAGGTAATTTATGTAAGTGCTACACCGTCTGAATACGAATTGATAGAAAGTGAAGGAATAATGGTGGAACAGGTTATCAGGCCAACGGGACTTTTGGATCCTGTAATTGAAATCAGGCCTGCTGTTACACAGGTTGATGATTTATTGGAGGAAATTGACAAAACAGTAAAAAATGGAAACAGGGTTTTGGTAACAACACTTACCAAAAGGATGGCTGAAGAGCTAACAAAGTACATGACGAAATTAAACGTTAACTGCCGTTACATTCATTCAGAAGTTGATACACTTGACAGGGTTGAGATTCTTCGTGATCTGCGTTTGGGAAACTTTGATGTATTGGTTGGTATTAATCTTTTACGGGAAGGATTGGATTTACCTGAGGTTTCCCTTGTTGCTATTCTTGATGCAGATAAAGAAGGATTTTTAAGAAGTGCGCGCTCTCTTACTCAAACCGCAGGCCGTGCTGCCAGAAATGTAAATGGCAAAGTAATTTTTTATGCCGATAAAATTTCGGTTAGTATGCAACGAACTATTGACGAAACCAATCGAAGAAGAGAGAAACAAAGAGAATACAATACACAACATGGCATTACTCCTGTTCAGATTACACGGTCAACAGAAAGTATTATGAATCAGACCAAGGTGGCCGACAGAAATGTTGCCGAACCTAAAGCGTATATTGAAAGTGAAATGATGAATATGGCTGCTGATCCTGTGGTTAAATATATGGGACAAGATGAATTAAAAAAACTAATTGCTCATACGAAAAAGTCAATGGAGAAAGCCGCTAAAGAGCTTGATTTTATTGAAGCTGCGAGATTAAGGGATGAAATGTTTGGATTAGAAAAGTTGATGAAAAAATAGAGATTAAAATTATTGAAAAATAAGACGTATAATTTTATTAATAAATTTAATACTTGAATTATGAAAGAAATAACAGTGCAAGAATTAAAATCAAAAATTGAAAATAAGGAGGACTTTCAATTAATTGATGTAAGAGAACCGCATGAGTATGATATTTGCAATTTAAATGGAGAATTAATTCCGGTTGGTACAATTTTTAATGAAGTTGAAAAAATTTCAAAGGATAAGCCCGTAATTGTTCATTGCCGATCTGGTGCTAGAAGTGCTGCAGTTATCATTGAACTGGAGAAACGACATGGTTTTTCCAATTTATATAATTTAAAAGGAGGTATACTGGCTTATGCCAAAGAAATAGATCCTTCCCTATCTACTTATTGAGAATTTTCTTTGGAAGATTTTTTCTTTAGCTTTCAAAAGTAAAGAGCTTTGTATTGAGGCTTCCCTCCGCTTCTGAATTCAATGGCCGGAGCGGGTAGATGAACAATATTTATTACTCTGAATAAGGACATTAAGAATGTTGATTGAGTTTTTATCTTTGACAACTCAAAATCAACAGATAAATAAAATTGTCGGTAACGATCAAAAGCAGGAATTGCTTTACCGTTTACACTTTCAGGATTTGTTTTTCCGCCCGTCATACCTTCAGCTCCAAATCCAATAGCTAAGCTTAACCATTTCGGAAATCCTGTAGTTTTAAAAAAACTGTGAGGATTAATGCATACCCAATTGGTTAATCCATTGTAATCCTTAATTATATTTTCGAAAATATTTTCGCCGAGTAATTGTGGTCTGTACGATGAGTACTTAGTCTGATGAAAAGAAAGTTTTAATGTTATTCTTTGTTCTTTCCATTGTAACTCCTGAAAAGCAAAAGTTGCCAGTCCAATTGAATTCGCCAAAATATCACCACCGCTAAATCCCCATTCCTTTGAAAAGCCATCGAAGACTTCTATTGTTGTCTGGTACAAACCTGTAATAGCAATTCCATAGAGCATTGATTTTTTATTTCCATATCCGGCCCATTGGTAGCTCTTTGAAATTGATTTTGAAATTAAGTAAGCATCCCATGCATGAGCAAATTTATCCATTTGCAGCCATTCTCTATTGTCATTAAAAAAGTGAAAGGATGATCCGGGATAATCCTTGTACCATTGTGTATAGAGCCAGTACATGCTCAACCCATATGTTCCCGAAATCGAGTAATTTAATAAATTAATTCTTTTTTTGTCCGGCTGCAATGCATTTGTAAAAAAGTGAGCTGAATCAGCAAAGGAATTTTCTGATGAAAGTTTAGAAAAAGAAGGTTCAGATGCTTGTAATACTAAAATTTGAAAAAATATAATAAGAAGAATAAAAGATTTCATATAAAAAGTAAATCTTTAAAAGATAATTGAAGTGTAGACATTTTATCTAAAAAGGAAAACAGAACCGGTTTTACTTTTTGTTGTTCCGTCTATATCATAGGTGACAATATAATTATAAATACCTTCCTGTGCTAACTTTCCTTTGTATTGACCGTCCCATCCCAGACTTCTATCCTCTGATTTAAATATCAATTCACCCCATCTGTTAAAGACCAATATTTTATACAATTCTGTTTGCGAACCAAGGACATTGAAAACCTCATTGGAACCGTCGCCATTAGGAGTAAATGAATTAGGAATAATTATGTCGTTTATACAATCTTCTACAATAGTTATGGAGTCAGTTGCATTACATCCGGATGAATTTGAAATAGTCACAGAATAAATTCCTGCTTTTTTTACAATATAATTTGAATCAGTAGAGTTATCCTGCCATTTATATGATCTGAAATAGCCGGGAAATAAAATCACTTGAGAGCCGGAACAAATTGTAGTATCGCCACCTAATGAAACATTTGGAAAAGCACCGGGACCATTGGTAATGGATACCGTAAAAGTTCGATCACAGGAACCGGGCTCCATTAAGGTGACGGAATAATCTCCAACAGCCACATTGTTATTCAAGTTTGAGTTTAATGTTGGGTTGTTTGACCAGGAATAAGATAATCCCATACCTGGATTTTGGACCTGAATTTCTGCTTTTCCATCGGAACTCCCTTGGCAGCTAACAGGTGTAGCATTTGTTAAAGCAGAAAGGATCTTCACTTGTTTAACTAGTTGCGTATCGGCTGAACAATTGCCTCCTGTTTTTAATGTAACTAAAAAATTTCCGCCTGTGGAGAAAAGATGAGAGGAATTAACACTCGAAGACAAATTGTTTAAAGAAGCTGTATCACCAAAATCCCAGTCCCAATATGTATGACAATTTGGGAAAAGTTCTTTAACACTTACACTTGATCCCCCTGTGCAGGTGATTTCAAAATCAACAGGGAAATCGGGGGCGTTTGTTATTGTAAAATCGTCGAAAGCTAAACCGTCGTAATCGTTGCAGGTTGTTCCGCTTCCAAATGTGAAACGGAATTTTACTTGAGGTTTATTAGCAAGGGTTTTAATGCAACGAGTTGCAAGCTTCCATGTTCCGCTGCCTCCTCCTCCACTGCATGAACCGGAAGATGGTTTTACAGTTCCTGACCATCCCTGGGCACTATTGACAAGTCCATTCAGGTTTATAATAGACGAATTAGTAAACCAATTTTGATCAGTGCAAGGGTTGGAAGAATTCATTGAACCGACATTGGACCATGTTGCGCCACCATCGGAGGAGTATTGTATGTTACCACCGTCGTAAGTTCTTTCAGTGTCCCAGAAAATCAGAAAAGAAAGAAACGGTCTGTCGAGCGAAGTAAAATCAAAACATGGACTTTCAACCCAAGAGCGTTCACCATAATTATAAAAAGAGGAAACAAGTCCGCCGGTGATCCAGCATTTTGAACCGGCACCGGCGGAATTAATAGTCGTTTTTGAAGGACTTCCCCAAGCCCAATCGTTATTTACGCCTCCACTTACCCAATTGGCAGTACCCGTTTCAAATCCCTCCTTGAAAGGAAAGGTGTTGATTATAGCAGTACACTGAGCATAATGCTTTTGGGATAACAGGAAAAGAAATAGTGTCAGGCACTTTTTAAGAAGCTTCACATGGATGCATTGGGGGGATATGCAAAATAACGATTTTTTT
>JAYURB010000131.1:0-10829 GCA_043756425.1 Bacteroidota bacterium | reverse complement strand
TAACTCTACCCAGAGACATAACTTTTGTAAAAGTCCACTAAGGAATAAATCTCTGTAACTAAAAAGTCCTGTTAGGGACCAAACCTCGGTAACATTACACATCCCTTCCAAACCATGATTAAATCACTCACCTCCCTTTTAATAGTTGTTCTTGGTTTAAACTTTCTCGCAGCCGGACAAACATGGACAGAAGTAGGTCCAAAGCAGTTTCCTGTTTTAAGCGGTTATCTCCACGGTACCGGCAGGGTTCAGCAGTTTAAGTTTCATTCAACGGATCCCGGTAAAATGTATGCCCTTGCAAAGGGTGGACTGTTTATGTCAACAGACAGTGGTTCAAACTGGAAAGTTAATGGAACGGATATTTTACCGGGCAGTTCACTTATTAGTTTTTGTGTAGATCCAATAAATGACCAGATTATCTATATAAGTACATGCGATCAACTTTTTTTTCTTACCAATACGGTCATTTATAAAACTACAGATGGCGGAATTTCCTGGAATGCTGCCAATAACGGTCTCGTCAATAAATTGGCTTTTGATATGATTGTTGATCCTTCAAACACTCAGCGAATAGTCATTGCTACCAATGATGGTATATGGAATTCAAATAATGGCGGAGCTAACTGGTCAGTATCAAAAAGTGGCGGATATTTTACTCACATGATGCAAATTCCGAATAGTAATACTTTAATTGCAGTTACAGATACAGAAGTTTGGAGGAGTTCTGATTTTGGAGATAATTGGTCTCAAGTTAACAATATTTCATTTTCTGAGGCAGGTGCAGATGGAATGAGAGTTTGCGTTAATACTGTACAACCAAATATTGTTTATGTTTTTAGTAATGGTGGAAACGGTGTTGTTTTTAAAAGTTCGGACGCTGCAAATTCTTTTACAAAAATTTACAGCAGTTCTACCGTTTGCCTTGTTTGTAGAAACGTCAATCCGTTAACACTGGGTCAGGGAAATTATGATTTAGCAGCAGTTTGCAATCCACAAAATCCGAATCATTTATATGTTGGCGCACATTGGGTTTGGGAAAGCAATGACGGTGGTTTAAGCTGGGAACAGAAGGGAAGTAATGGCCCTATATACTTACATACGGATCATACTCAATTAACATTTAATCCGCATAATAATTCTGAACTTTGGATTTCAACTGACGGCGGAATGTTTAATAGAGATGGGGCCGATGACAGTTTATGGAATATGAAAAGTAATGGATTAGGAAGCCTGGAGATATGGCATGCCGCTTGTTCTCCAACTGTAAATCATTTACTTTCTATAGGTACACAGGATAACGGCGAGCTTTATATGGACACTGCAGGCTGGTATAACATAAGAGGAGGGGACCGGACTGAAAGATTGACTTTTGATTATTCATCAAACAATTATGTATACTATTTTGGAGATACTATTAGAAGATCCCTTTCTCCTCTAAACAATTATACAGGGTTAAATTATCCTTTCACTCCGGTACAAAATACTCAGATAGCTTTTTCAAAAATTAACCCTAATATGGCTATTCTGGCAAGAGATGTACTCTGGCTATCCTTAAACATAAGCAATAGCGTACCATCTTGGACTATAATCAATCCTACAGTTTCGGCTATACGTGCTCTTGAAATTTCATCTGCTGATCCAAACATCGCTTACCATTTAACCAGCAGTCAATTTTACCGAATAAACAATTTGTTAAGCACACCGGTGGTTACTCCATTTTCTAGTCCAGCAACTTCAAACTATTCCGGATCAATTTGCAGTGTTAAAAATAATGTTAATGTAGTTTATGCAAGTTGTTCTGAAAAAATATTCAGAAGTGCTGATCAAGGTGCAACCTGGACAAATGTTACCTATAATTTACCCGCAAACGATATTATTAAAATTTATTGCGATGAATATTCTTCTGATGAAACGATCTATCTTCTCAGCGGAGATAAATATTCAGACACAAAGATTTATAAAAAAACATTGAATGATTCGCTTTGGACAGACATTGGCGGGAATCTTCCCACTGTCGTTTATATAACTGATTTAATGATGTATAATGACAGCACAGCAGAAAGCAAATTATATGTTTCCACAATGGGACGGGGTGTTTGGTCGTATAATTTTCGTGATTCATCTAATACAACAAATATTATCCGCTCGGAGATGGAATCGATTTTTGCAGTTTATCCTAATCCTGCGAATAACCTTTTTTTTATAAAAAACCTGTTAGGGAAAAGTTATACCATTCGTATTTATAACAGTGATGGGAAATTGCAGTATGAAAAATCAACAGACATTGATTTGTTATCGGTCGACTGCAAGAGTTTTTCTAAAGGATTGTATGTTTATTTTATTTCCCACGAAGGCAAAACTAAAAGAGGAAAGGTTGTAATAGCAGGACAATAAATACTTTTAAGGACTTCAGAATTTTTATTTCTATTTGAAAAAATCTTGATTCCTTAGTATTGATTTTATGTTATTCATCAATCCATTCATAAATTTTTACCCATCAATACCCAATAACCTTCAAATCAAATCCTCCGTCTTCCCCAACTTTTTTAGTTTTTGGAAAGATTACCTTCGCTTTGTATTTCCCGCTTCGCACCAAAATGCTTGTCCATTCCTTAACCGGCAGGGAAGTAACCTCCTTTTCATTTTCATAAACACGAAAGACGATATCTTTATTATCCGATTTTAATTTTAGAGATATTTTCTTTGCAGTTGATATGTCAAAGGAATAAACTTTTTCTTCTCCTTGCGCAAGACTGCCAGAAAAGCCCTGCAATACAATTCCTTCATTATTCATTCCAAAAGGAACTTTACGGAATAAATAGCTGCCGTCTTTATCGCTTATGGTCATTCGGCCATCCGAAATGGAATCTATTTTAAAATCTGCTTTGTATTCTTCATTAAAGGAATTATAAATAATTTTTATGGAATCATTTTTATTCAACTCCCAAAAGCCGCTTACATCAGCTGCCACAAAGTCTACTGTTCCATCCGGCCTGAAGTAATAGCCAATATTATTCAATGAATTTCCCGAGTCCATGCTCCATAATCCATAAATAAAACCCTTTATTACTTCTATTGTATCTGTTTTTTCGGCAGAAGTTTTTTCTTCTTCCGTTTTTCTTTTTTCGGAACAGGAAAAAATAAACAGAAAGAGGGCGAGAAGGGAATGTGGTAATAGCCTTTTTTTAATCATATTTCTTAAGTCATTAATCATAAATCTTAAATCCAAATCTGCATCCGATAGCTATCGGATGCAGATGTTTAGTACTAATTTAAATTCCCATTCTCGCCATAGGAACACTATCCTGCCCCGCAAAATCTTTTTTAAGAAACTTATAGTATCCCACAATGGCAATCATAGCAGCATTATCAGTACAATACTCAAAAGGCGGAATAAAGACCTTGCAGTTTTCTTTCATACCTAATTCAGTAATTGCTTTTCGCAGTCCTCTATTGGCGCTTACTCCTCCTGCTATTGCTATTTGTTTAATTCCTGTTTGTTTAATGGCGAGTTGAATTTTTCTTATCAGAATATTTACGATCGAGTATTGTACGGAAGCACAAATATCATGAATATTATTTTCAATGAAATAAGGATCCTTGCCCACATTGTCTCTGATAAAATAAAGAATGGAGGTCTTTAATCCACTAAAACTAAAATCAAGCCCTTCAACAAGTGGAACAGGGAATTTAAATCTTTGTCCATCTCCATTTTCTGCATATTTGTCAATCAACGGACCACCGGGATATGGAATACCAAGCATCTTCGCCGCCTTATCAAATGCTTCACCGGCAGCATCGTCACGCGTCTGACCTAGGATTGTCATTTTTAAATGGTCTTCTACCAGAATAATCTGTGTATGTCCACCCGAAACTACCAAACAAAGAAATGGAAAGGAGGGAACCTCTTTATCTTCATTTTCCTTTTTTATAAAATGTGCCAGAACGTGGCCCTGTATATGGTTTACTTCTACAAGCGGAATTGATAAACCAAGAGAAAGTGCTTTAGCAAAGGATACACCAACCAGCAATGCACCCATCAATCCAGGACCTCTGGTAAAAGCAATTCCACTTAGTTGGTTTTTACTTATATTTGCCTTATTCAGTGCTTCTTCAACAACGGGAATTATTTTCTGCTGGTGAGCCCTTGATGCTAATTCCGGGACTACACCTCCGTAATAATTATGTATAAGTCGTTGATCAGCAATTATATTGGATAATTCATTCGTATTGGAAAGAACTGACGCTGCAGTCTCATCGCAGGAAGATTCTATGCCTAAAATGAATATTTTTTGCATGGTATGAAAGTTGACTAAGTTTGTCTTTTAAACTTCAAAATTATTAAAAAAGCGCTTCGCATAACAGCTTGGTTTATTAGCATTTTATTGCTGCTGATAGGACTATTGTTTTTTTCTTTACAAATTGATGCTGTCCAGACTTTTGTAACAAAGCGATTAGCATCTTATTTATCTGATGAACTAAAAGCTAAAGTATCAATTGACCATATTAGCATTCGATTTGTAAGAAGTATTGTTTTAAAAGGATTTTATCTTGAAGACCGACATGGCGATACTCTGGTTTATACAGAAGAATTAAGTCTTTTAATAAATGATATCAGTACATCGAAAAAGAAACTCGATTTAGCGGCCATTGTACTTAAAAACGGACAATTCAATTTAGTTCAGTACAAAGGCGAAGAACACGACAACCTTCACTTTATTTCTGAGTATTTCTCCTCAAGCGACACTACATCATCAGGTGCTCCCTGGAAAATTAATATTCGAAAGCTGACTCTTGATAATTTCATTTTTAAAAATGAAATTGAAGATGATTCACTTTCAGAAAAAGGAGTTGATTTTTCCCATCTACTGGTTAAAAATATTAATGGCACATTTTCTGATTTTACTAATGAAAATGATTCATTATATGTAAAAATAAACAAGCTTTCCTTTAAAGAAAAAAGTGGTTTCAACGTCCATGAATTTTCCGCTAAAACTAATTTATCCTCAACAGAGATTCGGCTGAAAGAGCTAAAAATTCTCACGCCTCATACAGACCTGCATACAGATCTCGTTTTTCGCTTCGATAGCTTACCCTGTTTTGATGAATTTACTTCAAGGGTTAACTGGACATCAGACTTTGTAAACACTACAGTGTCCTTTACCGATATAGCTTATTTTGCTCCTGAATTAACAGGACTCGATCGGTCTGTAAAGATTGAAGGATTATTTAAAGGGGCCGTGAATAATTTTAAAGGTAGAAATGTATCGCTGCAATGGGGAAGTCATTCTGCTTTCCGTGGAAATGTTTCTCTGCGGGGACTACCGGTTATTGACGATACCTATGCAGATATTACGGTTGATAAAATTAACACAAACAAAAATGATTTAGAATGGTTTCCGATTCCTCCATTTAACGAAGCCAAGCACATCGATATTCCCAAAAACCTGGAAACACTTGGTGAAGTAACTTTTAAAGGAAAGTTTACAGGCTTTTTCAGCGACTTCGTTGCTTATGGAAATATCAATACAGCTTTAGGATCAATAAACTCCGATTTAAATTTAAAATACAATAAAAAAACTAAATTATCCGAATACAGCGGTCATGTTTCTGCTTATAATTTTGATGCAGGAAAAATTGCTCTTCTGGATGATCTGGGCAGAGTTACATTCAGTCTTAATGTAGAAGGTTCAGGACTTAAATTTGATAACATCAATGCACAGCTTGAAGGCAATATCGGACAATTGGAGTATAAAAAATACTCTTACAAAAATCTTGCTGTCAATGGAGAGATTGCTAAAAAATTATTCAATGGATCGCTTACTGTACAGGAGGAAAATGTTGATTTGAGTTTTAATGGTTCAATAGATTATAGAAATAAATTACCTGAATTTAATTTCAATGCTGAAATCAATACTGCCCGACTGGATGTTTTAAATCTTTTTAAGACAAAGGACAATACTATTTTGCAGACTTCAATAAATTCCCATTTTAAAGGAATTAAAATGGATGATATCGTTGGCGGAATTGAAATAATGAATACTAATTTTACAACAGGAAAAAAACTTTACCACATTAATTCAATTGTAGTCGATGCCAGAAAGTCGGATAAAATTCGATCGTTTGATATCCTTTCCGATAATATCGATGCACATTTTAACGGCGAATTTGAAATAATGAAACTGGGCGATGCGCTCAAAGAGATATTGCCTCATTATTTGCCTTCTGTTGTAATGCCTCAGAAATCATTTTTCAGCAATCAGAATTTTACGTTTGATATCAGGATAAAAAACCTGAATGTCTTTACGGAAAATGCTTTTCCTTCCTGGGATTTTGCCCCAAACACAACGTTAAAGGGAAATTTAAATACCATTGAGAATAATTTATCTCTAAGCATTTCTTCAGAGAAAATTAACTTCGGAAAATTTGCTTTTGAAAATTTCTCCATGAATGTTTCCGGCGATAAGTCAGAACTAAATCTAAATACAAAAGCGGAACGGATAAGCAGTGATGGAAAAAAGTTAATTGATATGCCCAACCTAACTGCTCATGCAAATAATAATAAAATTGATTATGTTTTACAATTGGCTGATCAGGATACTCAGTCTACCAGGGCGCATTTAAAAGGCTCCATGAACTTTTTCTCAGCCTCTAATTTTAATTTTAAAATTGATAGTTCTTTACTTGTTATTGAAAATGAAAAATGGAAAATTGACAAAAATAACTTATTAGTTTTTGATTCATCTTCCATCAGTGTTAATACTCTTGAATTAAGTAAAGGAAATGAAATAATAAAAATCAACGGTTCCCTTGGAAAAAATCCGGAAGACAAACTTGGACTAAATCTCTCAGGATTCAGTCTTGATCATTTGAATACTTTTATTAAAAGCAGTAAAACCGTCTTTGGCGGCATAATAAATGGTAATGTTTATTTAACCAATGCTTATACCAAGCCAAGGCTTGAAACCGACCTCAATATTTCAGATTTGTCAGTTAACGGTGATACACTTGGCAATACTTCCATCCGTTCCGATTATGACAGTGATCAGGATTTTGTTCATTCCGAAATCAGCGTTGTAAAAGGCTCTGCAATAATAATGGACGTTAAAGGCAAATACTATGTAAAACGCGAAAACGATAATCTGGCTTTTACCATTCGACTTAACAATTTGTATTTACATCCTATCGAACGCTACATAGATGATATTATGACCGATATGCACGGTAAGATTTCTGCAGACCTGGAATTAACAGGCTCTCTAAGAAAACCAATATTTAATGGCACTGTCGATCTCAATAAAACAAGTCTTATCGTTAATTACTTGAATACGCGTTACAGTTTCAGTACTACGGTTAAGGTTAAAGAGAATGAATTTATTATTGATGATTTAAAAATCATTGATGCCAACAATAATCAGGCACTGGCTAATGGCAAAGTTTATCATAATTATTTTTCCAACTTTAGATTTGATGTTGAATTGCTGGCTAACAAATTCCAGGTTTTAAATACAACAATAAAGGATAATTCCCTTTATTACGGATTTGCCAATGCCAGCGGTTATGCTCATTTTAAAGGTCCATTGGATAATATGAATATGGATATTTCCCTGAGCCCCGACAAAGGAACAGTTATTAACATTCCGCTAAATACCTATGAAGACCTTAGCAGAAGTAATTTTATAACTTTTATTAATCGTTCGCAAAACGATTCGGATCAACTTGTACGGAGTCATGTCGACCTTTCAGGTATAAAGTTAAATATGAATCTTGACATGAACAGAAATGCATTAATCAATATTATTTTTGACGAGAAAATTGGCGACGTAATTTCCGGCAGTGGTACAGGCAGTTTACGGCTTGACATAAATACATCAGGAAATTTCAATATGTATGGAACTTACAACATTGAAAAGGGAGATTATTTATTTACACTTCAAAATCTAATCAATAAAAAATTTAACATCGATCCGGGTGGAAGAATTACCTGGGCAGGGGATCCTTATGAAGCAATTATTGACATATCTGCAGTTTATGTTGTTTATACTTCAACTCTTTACAATGTTTTGCCGGACGATTCTACTTTTAAAAGGCGAGTGCCTGTAGATTGCAGAATTTTCCTGTCAAATAAATTGATGAACCCGACAATTAACTATGAGATTGGCGTTCGTGGCTTAGCACCTACAGAGGAAGGACTGGTAAGGACTATTCTAAATTCAGAAGAACAATTAAACAAGCAAATGTTTGGCTTACTTCTTTTCAATCAGTTTTTACCCACTGCAGGAACCGGTCAGTCAATTACACGTCTCAATGCAGGCTCAGGAGCAGGAGCAAGTGCCAGTGAATTATTAAGTAATCAGGTAAGCAATTGGCTTGGACAAATTTCAAAGGATGTCAATATTGGATTTAACTACCGTTCAGCCGATTCCTATACCAATGAAGAAGTCAAATTAATTTTTTCTAAATCGTTACTAAACGACAGACTCCTCATAGAAGGAAATGTAGGATATTTAAAAGATCAGACCTATGTTAACAGCAATGTAGTTGGCGACTTTTACGCTGAATATAAGGTTAGTCCCGATGGTCGTTTCAGAGTAAAAGGCTTCAATCGCTCCAATGCCGATAATATCATCAATTATTCCCAGGCCCCCTACAGCCAGGGATTCGGTATCTTTTATCGTCAGGATTTTGATACATGGAAAGATCTCATGATCAAATTAAGACTTTCGCATAAGGACGATGAAAATAAAACTCCTTAACAAAAGAATTTTTTCCGGTACTTAAGGTACTTTTTTAAATAATTGTCCAATTAATAAGTCGACAAATTTTGTATTAATGGTGAGTCCATACTAGTGCTGCAATTTGTATGGTTAAATTTGGTTTGGTACTTAATTCTACTACTTTTGTGGGTATTATTGCGCCTTTGGAGGGGGAAAGGTGCGTATAGTTTAATGTTATTTGCAATTTTAACAGCTCCGATTTAAATGTGTAGCAAATTCGACACAATGAAAAACTTATTTACAATTATTTTTTTTCTTCCACTTGTCTGTTTCGGACAGAAACAAGGGAACATTTGGTATTTTGGTGACCACGCAGGATTAGATTTTAACAGCGGGAATCCAGTTGCATTAACCAATGGACAAAATAATTTGATTGGATGTCCATCGGCATGTCATTCTGAAGGCACTTCAGTAATTGCTGATAATACTGGTGCTTTATTATTTTATTGTAATGGCCAAACGATTTGGAACAAAAATCATATTATTATGCTAAATGGGGACAGCTTACTAAGTAATACTTCTTCAACTCAAAGTTCATTAATTATCCCAAAGCCAGGAAACAGCAGATACTTTTACGTGTTTACTACGGATGCTTTTTTTATTGATCAGTTACAATATGGTTTTCGATATTCGATAGTTGACATTTGCCTTGACAACGGCTTAGGAGATGTAATTACGGGTCAAAAAAATATTTTATTACTTGATACTGTTGCGGAAAAATTAACAGCCATAAGACATAGTAATGGAATTGATTATTGGGTCATTGTTCATAAATTTATATCAGATGCCTTTTATTCATTTCATTTAACATCGTCTGGCATTACTGATACAGTAATTTCTCATGTAGGCTCAATACATGGTATTGGTGTAGGTGCATCTATTGGTCAACTTAAAGCTTCGCCAAATGGACTTAAACTTGCAATAGTCAACGGGCAAAGCAGTTTACCGGATGTTGCAGAATATTTTGATTTTGATAAAAGCACTGGGGTAGTTAGCAATTGTGTCTCGATTCAAACGAACCCACTTTATAGCTACTATGGAGTTTCTTTCTCACCTGATAATTCAAAATTATACATCAGCGCGTGGTTAAATGCAAATGGAATTTTTCAATTTGATTTAAATGCAGGAGGAGGAAATCCCGATTCAGTAAGGGCATCTAAATTTGTAGTTATACCTACTACAAAATATGGAATGCAATTAGGACCTGATGGGAAGATTTATTTTCCGAGATACAATCATTCATTATCAGCTATCAGTAACCCAAATACAGCAGGGGCAGCTTGTAATTATGTTGATTCAGCAGTTTCATTAAATGGTAGGTCATGTAGCTATGGTTTCCCCAATTTTATAGATTCGTATGATTATTCTAACACAGCTTATTACTGCGAGACGGGAATTAAAGAACAAAACGTTAATGCAGAAGTTTTAGTTTTTTCAAATCCATTTCATTCTCAACTGAACATCAAATCAACTTTAAATGAAAACTCTGATTTTTTCTTGTATGATGTTTTGTCACGCCAAGTTTTGCAGCTGACATTTAAAAACTCAATAACCATAACCACAGAGGAACTTGCAGACGGGATATATATTTTCAAAGTGCGAAATAAATACGGAACAATCAAGACAGGGAAAATCATCAAGCAGTGAGAGTAACAGCTTCGGACGAAAAGAAAAACTTCACATAATTATAAGATTAAAAGAAATAAAAAAAAGAAGGGCTTTGAGAGGTAAACAAAGGCTCGAAAGCTATTGGGATGAGCTTCTAATAAACAGTGAAGGTAAACGAACAGTAATGCTTCTAATCCCATCTTCGTTATGTTTAATTCACTAGCACCAAATAAAAGCAGTTCTAACAAATTTAGTTATGAAATTCGAAAATAATATTAAATTTCAAATTCGATTCTTTAAACTAGATCATCTTTTAATAATTACTTTAATTTATTACTTTAATTTTTCAAATTGCATAGCCAAAACTACACCTCTATGTGAAAGGAAATTTAAAAAGGAAATTAAAACACATTGGAATTATGATGTAAAAAATAAAAGCTATTG
>JAYURB010000130.1:0-10848 GCA_043756425.1 Bacteroidota bacterium | reverse complement strand
TTGAAGAATTTCGGTTTTATTAATTGATTTATTATACAATCCGGAAAACAAATCGAGTAACTGATTAAGTGAAAGATTCGGATAATAATTTGCAGATTGTAGCTGAACGCCAATCCTCTTTTTAATTTCATCAGGAAATTCATCAATGGAAAAGCCACAAACATCAACTTCGCCCGAGGTCTTTTTACGCAAGGTTTCAATTATTTCCAATGTTGTTGTTTTCCCTGCTCCATTGGGTCCTAGCAGGCCAAAAATTTCACCGGGAAAAACATTGAAACTAATACCATCAACGGCCTTAATTTCAGGGTAGGCTTTTGTAAGGTTACTTACTCTGATTATCGGTTGAACTTTTTCCACAATAGCTTTACGCAAAGCTAAAGCATTATTTCGGAAAAGGAGTTAAAAAAATTTACCGTGAAAGGGGTTGTGTAAAATAAGTGTATACTGTTTAAAAAAGATTCAGGCGGCTCATTAAATTATCCTTATAGGATTTTCCGATAGGGATCCGGTTTCCATCAATAATGCATGCGTTTTCTTCAAGCGCATTAATTTTTTCGAGCTGCACAATATAGGAGCGATGGACCCTGGCAAAGTTTAACTGAGGAAGCTTTGCTTCTATATCCTTCATTGAACTGTGGAGGATAAATTGTTCTTTAGAAGATGTCTTAATGATTACATAGTTATCGAGTGCTTCAATCCAAAGAATATCCTGGAAATTAACCTTTACAAATCGAGAATCTTTTTTAACAAAGAAACTGTTGTTGGCATAAATATTCTCGAGAAAGTTAAAAAGATTTTTATCTGTTGTTGTTTCCTGCACAGCGTCACGACGACCGCCTGAGCTCATAACAAAAGCGCATCCATTAATTTTATTGTTAACCGTAAGGATAGGGAAGGTGTTTACGGCAATTTTATTTTCCGTTGCCCCATTAGAAATAGCAACCTCTGTTTCGTTTTCCTGCTTTTGTGTTTCGCCAACGATACTATGTGCAAGTGTTTTAAAAACATTTTTTGTTTCAGCGCCGCTATTTTTCATTGCTATACTAATATCCTTGCCCAAAGCTTCTTGTTTAAGACAGCCAGTAATGGTCTCCGCCATCTTATTAAGGAAAATTACTTTTTCATTGGAGTCGGTAATAATTACAGCTACATCAAGGCTTTCAAGGGCAGCAGCAAAACGATTGCCTTTGTTTTGCATTTCAAGGTCCTTGGTATATTTATAAAAAGCGATTTCAATAGCAGTGCGGATGTCGTCTTCTTCAAATGGCTTGATGATATAGCCGTACGGTTCGGTTAATTTCGCACGGTCAAGTGTTGCTTTATCAGAAAAAGCGGTCAGAAAAATAAATGGAATCTGGTAATGCTGATGAATTTGTTCGGCTACCTGTATTCCATCAATTTCACTGCTCTTTAAATTGATGTCAAGTAAAATAATATCGGGGTTTAGTTTCTCAACAGAGTCAAGAGCCTTTTTACCGTTTGCAAAGGGATCAAAAGCTTCGTATCCCAGTTTTTTAAGTATTCGTTGAATATCCTTGGCGACGATAATTTCATCTTCAACGATCATTATTTTAAGTGCAGCCATAATTGGTTTTAATTTCTTTTTTACACCTTCTGTGGGATTTTGTTTCTATTTTTTCATTTTTTCGGAAAAGGTTTAGGATAAACGAATGAAATTGAGAAAGAAGTGCCATTTTCGTGCGAAAGTTTAAGTTCTCCGTCAAGCTGATTGGTTAAAGCAAGAATTAATTGCATGCCTAGTGATTCCGCTTTTTCAATTTCAAAATCATCCGGCAAACCAATTCCATTATCCTTTATCAAAAGGTTAATTTTACCATCTGCTTTCTTGAGTTCAATTAAAATTTTTCCGGAGTCCTTTCCGGGAAAACCGTACTTATATGCATTAGATACAATTTCATTAATAAGAAGGCCGCAGGGCATAGCTGTATCCATATCTAGCCCAACATAATCTCCCTTAATTTCAACATTTACCTGATGATTTTTATCTCCATATGACTGATAGAGAAACTGGCACAGTTTTTCAATATAATCCAGGAAATTAATTTCACTTAACTCTTCAGCCTGATAAAACTTTTCGTGCACAAGAGCCATCGATCTTACACGACTCTGTCCATCCTTTAATGTTTTAAGGGTATTCTCATCCTTCACATAACCGGTTTGAAGATTAAGGAGGCTGATTATAATCTGAAGGTTATTCTTTACCCTGTGGTGAATCTCTTTTAAAAGAACATCCTTTTCTTTTAAGGAGTATTCTATTTGTTTTTGCATGTTCTTGCCGGCAGTAATGTCGGTATCAACTACTACAAGTTTCTTTAATGTGCCCTCCTCTTCATAGATTGGTGTAAGTGTGGAAGATATCCATAGATCTTCTTTATTTTCCGACGATACATTGCTTTCAAATATGCGGGAATGTTTGCTCTTTATGGCCTCCTGAATTTCGTGATCAATATTTTTGTAAACATTAATTTCCGAAAGTTTTTTGTCAATCAATTTTTCTTTTGGAATACGCATCATTCGAAAAAAACCATCGTTTACCCATTCTATAATACCCATTGGATTAGCAATAATTACTGCATTGTCCGTCCTACTGGCGACGATGGATAGTTTTTCAAGTTCAAGATTTTTTTCGGTTAGCTGCCGCGTTTTAACTTCAACGCGCTCTTCAAGCAGCCTTCTGACTCTGCGAAAATTACTGCTCCGAAGTCTGAAATAAACGTAAATCGTTCCCATAAACATGAGAAAGCTGATAATAATCAGCCATACATCTCTCCAAAAGGGTGTTGGGTTCACAGGTTTACTTAATAAAGGATTATAGTAACAAGTTTACTTATCAATTTTAGATAAGCTTTCTCTGTCTTACTATAAAAGTATTAAAAGGTTCTTGCTTTTTTAATACTTGGCGCGGCTTTTTCCATAAAAGAAATAAATAGCAAAACCCAAAGCCATCCAGATAATTAATCTAAGCCATGTATCAGCAGGAAGAGAAGCCATCATTCCAAAACATGTGAGAATTCCCAAAATTGGAATAAGCGGAACCAGGGGTGTGCGAAAACTTCGCGGCAAGTCCGGTTGTGTTTTTCTGAGAACAATAATACCTATGCAGACTAAAACAAAAGCAAAGAGTGTTCCTATGCTTGTCATTTCTCCAACTACACGGGCTGGAACAAATGCAGCAAACAAGCTAACAAACAGACAGAATAAAATATTGGATTTAAACGGTGTTTTAAATTTTGGATGAATGCGTGAAAAAATAGGCGGCAAAAAACCATCCTTTGACATGGAAAAGAATACACGGGACTGACCCATTAACATTACCAGAATAACCGATGAGTAACCTGCAAGAATGGCAAAGATAATCGCTTGTTTAAGCCAGCCATACGGCGTATGTTCAATGGCTACAGCAACAGGCGCTATTCCATCCTGGCCTTTAAATTCAGTATAGTTAGCCAATCCTGTCATAACATGAGCGAAAAGAAGATATAAAACCGTACAGATACCAAGAGAAAGAAGAATTCCAATTGGCATATCTCTTTTAGGATTTTTTGCTTCTTGCGCTGCTGTTGATACAGCATCAAAACCGATGTAAGCAAAAAATATAATTCCGGCAGCCCTTAATATTCCACTCCATCCATATTCGCCAAATACACCTGTATTAGCAGGTATGTATGGTTTATAGTTGGCTTCATTAATATAAGACCATCCTAAAAAGATAAAGACCAGTACAACGGCAATTTTTAAAGCAACTATAAAATTATTTACTGACGACGATTCCTTAGTTCCTTTAATAAGCAACATTGAAACAAGAACGATAATAAAAACTGCCGGTAAATTTATTATTCCGCTTATGATCGAACCATCAGAAAGCGTAGCAGTATCAAAGGGCGACATGGTCATCTGCGCAGGCAAATGGAGATTAAAATGATCAAGAAATTTAACCAAATACCTCGACCAGCTTATGGAGACAGTTGCAGCACCAACAGCATACTCTAATACAAGATCCCATCCGATGATCCAAGCCATAAGTCTGCCCATGGTTGCATACGAATAAGTATAAGCGCTTCCTGCAACAGGAATCATAGAGGCAAATTCAGCATAGCAGAGACCTGCAAAAGCACAACCGACTGCAGCAATAATAAAAGAGATGGTAACAGCGGGGCCTGCATTGTGTGCAGCAGCAGTTCCCGTTATGCTAAAAAGACCTGCGCCGATAATAGCTCCAATTCCAAGTGTTGTCAGATTTGTAGCATTGAGCGTACGCTTAAGAGTATGTTCGCCGCTTTCATCGGCTTCTTTAAAAAGTGCAGCAAAGGGTTTTCTGCTAAAATTATTTCCTGCCATAGGTGATGTTTATACTCGCAATGTAGTATAAAATGAAATAAAAAAAAATCCGGTAAAAAATTACCGGATTTTATGTTTTTAGCCTTTACTTTTTCCCACCTTTGGGCGTTCTGCCTTCCAGTTGGTCAATTGCTTGCTGAACGTTCTTTTTATCCTCCGGCTCAAGAGGTAATTCTAGCTTTTTCTTCAAAAAAACGAGACCATTTGCATTATCTTTTTTCAAAACATAATAATAGGCCTGGTATCCATAAGCCTCCACTAAACCTTTTTGATATTTTGTAGGGTTAGCAGAGTCGGCCATAGCAAGTTCTATGTATTTCTCATAAAACGGTTTGGCAAGTCCTGCTTCACTAGTAGAATCAATGTGGGCATTAATTTGTGCTCTCAGCATCCAACCACTTGCCCACTTAGCCGAAAGCTCATTAACCTTCATTGCGGCGCTGTCTGCAGACTGCAGTTGCCCGTTAAAATAATATGCTCTTGCAAGTGAATGGTAATCGGTTACTTTAACATCCTTGCCTCCTGCTATTTTCTGCAAAAACAAATTTATTGCTTTGGGATATTGTTTTAATTTAATCCAGGCATCACCCATTTCTGAAAGTAAGTCGACACGGTTGGGATCAAGTGTAAATGCTTTTTGAATTTGTTCAATGCCTAATGAGTCTTTGTTCGATTTGATAAGAAGCTTTCCATAATATTCAAAATCCGTTGCTGTACGCTTATCGGAAGCCAGCAAATTAAAAAGACGGTTAACGGTATTTAATCCTTTTTCATATTCTTTCGTTTCATAATAGCAATAAGACTGAATCCTAAGCAAGGTAGTACTGTTTGAATCACAGCGCTGAAGAACCTGATCTAATTCACTTAGTGCAGAAACATAATCTTTACTCAGGTATAAAAATGTTGCATACCGTGTACGGGCACTGCAATTGTTTTTAGATAATTCCAGATATTTTTTATACTCTTCTTTAGCAGCCGAAAGTTTTCCAAGTTTGATATAACATTCTCCCAATTCTCTATGTGCCGGAGCATAACCCGGTTCCATTTTAATAGCTTTTTCAAATTCCTGTGCTGCACTTTCATAATTTGTTGAGCGTTTATATAAGACGCCTTTACTGACAATGGCTCTGGCAGAAGATTTATTTAACTCCAGCGCCTGATTATAATAATCGGCCGCCAATGTTCCATTGTTTAACTCCATGTAAATGTCACCCAGTAATAAAAGGATAGAAATGTTTTTGGGCTCCAGCTGATTTGCTTTGTCTAAAAGCAGTTTTGCTTTGTCTGTATCTTTGTTTTTATAGTGTATCAAAGCTTCAGCAGCTTCAATAAGCACCTGGACATTCTTTGTATTTAAAACAGCCTGATCGATTAGTGCATGAGCCTCTTTCTCATTGGCATCTGCTTTTTGGTAACGGGCTAACATGTCCTTATTGGATGGGTCTTTCTCGCTGGAAGCTTTTGCTTCACGCAAACTGATTTCATCGAGCAGCAGTTTTGCCTTCCCAATTTTAATAAACGGATTTGCAGGATCAAGACCCTGACCTTTTTCAAAAATAATCTTTGCTGAATCGGGGTTGTCGCTATTCAAAAGGTTGTCGCCATAATAATAATAAACAGAAGCGTCCGATGGGCTTGCTTTTAACAAAGCATTATAAATAGCTGATGCTGCCTCATATTGTTCGTACTCCTGAAGTTTTTTCGCTTCCTGAATTGACTGGCCCCTTGTTGTTACAATACAAAAAGTACCGATCAAATAAAATAAAATTGTTTTTTTCATTTTGTAATTAATTGACTTTAATAATTCGTATCGGCATTGTTGCCGGAAGTAATCCCATTAAGCGGATCAAGCGTTGGCCTTTGTCGCCGGCGACGAAGGAGGCAAAGCCCGTGCCAAGCCCGTTCCTGCCTTCGCGGTTAATAATAATTACCTCTCTCAAGAGAGGGTATTTTTTAAGTGCAATATAGGCCTGATAGGGTTTATTGAACTCCAATTCGGCTTTATTGGTGTCGGGCATCGATAAAGCTACAACATTTATCCGTTTTAGAAATGCGCCGGTAAGAGAATCATCCTTGTCGCTTATCCAATTGACTCCGATAATTCCGAGGCTGCCTGGATTATTGCTGACGTATTCCACAACAGCTGAATTTGAGTTGGTTGCATAAAAATTAGGTGGAAATTTTTGACCTTTTAGAAAGCGGTCATTTAAAAACCTGGAATTAGCAGAACCGTTTTTATCAAAAACAATACGGATACTGTCTTTTCTATTTCCAGTATGCAGCTGATCCCATGTTTTTATTTTTCCTAAAACAATTTCCTGTAATTGCTCATAGGTAATTGTTGTATCGGGATTGTTTTTATTTACAATAAGAGCAATGGCATCTTCTGCAATTTTCAGTGATCGGGGAATAATTTTATGCGAATCAAAAAAAGTTTTTTCTTCAGCGGTAAGTTCCCGGGTTGTAATTGCAAGACGAATGGAATCGTCTTTCATTAACTCTTTAAAGACTTCGGATTCGGGTAAATAGCGAATGTTGATTTTCGCATATTTATAAATATCCATGAAGGTGTCCTTTTGAACTTCAATAAGAGGCTGGTAGGATTCATCAACAACAATAGTAATCTCACCCGATGTTGTTGTGTCAGTATAGGGCGGATGCTCAGGGGCCTGATTGCAGCTGAAAGCAATGAGAATAAACAGAAAAATAATTATGTGATTAATTCTCATTTATTGTATTTTTATATTTCTTGAATAATGAATATACGCGATAAATCGCGTATAGTACGAGAACGGCGCCAAAATATTTTCCCTGTGTACCTTTAAAGAATGTTGTTTTACCGAAAATAAAGAATATGCCAATTGCTCCATAAACAAATATCATAAAGCTATTTGCCAACCAGGAGAATTTTTCACTCAACAAGGAGCGCCTTCTCATGAGAAAGAAAAATTATTTCAAATTAAAGTTTACGGGAAGATTGTATTGAACAGATACATTGCGTCCATTTTGACGACCCGGTTTCCAATCCGGCATAGATTTTACAACGCGCATTGCTTCTTCGTCGCATCCTCCGCCTATTCCACGAAGTATTTTTGCGTCCTTAATCTTTCCGTCTTTATCAACAACAAAGGTTACATATACACGACCGGAGATTCCGTTTTCACGGGCAATAGAAGGGTATTTAATCTTACTCAGATATTCAAAAAGTTTTTCTTCGCCACCGGGAAAGCTTGGCATTTCTTCAACAACAGTGAAAATCTTGCCGGCATCAGCATCAATACCCGGATCCGGCGGGAGATCAACAATGTCTTTATTTCCTTCCTGAGTGACAGTACTTACCTGAACATCTTTTGTCTCTTCCTGAGTTGGCGGCGGCTCTTGTACTTCTTCATCCTTAACAACCTTTGGAGGAGTAAACTTTATTGTTTGTTGAACAGGAGGAGGAGGAATCACAGGAGGTGGTGGTGGAGCAGATTTATCAATTGGTGGCGGTTCTTCAAGGGTAATACCTTCGTTTACCTGAATTTTCTTGCCAAGATCCATTTTCTCTAAATAAGAAATAACAAGAGGGGTAATTACAGCAAGGCTGATACCAATAAGAGTAAAAAGCAAAGCCATTAAAACTCTTCGCTGATAGTCTCTTCTCAGTTCGTATCCACCATATTCCTTATTACGACTTTCAAATACCATGTCTCTCCTTTCGGGATTAACCACATTTGACCAGTCTAAAGAGAATTTCATTTTATTTATTGGGCGTTTTTAATTAATTCTTTTTCTGAGTCGGAAAGGTCAACGATTGCATAGCGTGCAACATTGCAAATTAGCATTTCATCGAGCATATCAACCAGGTTTTTGTATTTTGATTTATCGTCGGGTTTGATTAAAACAATCAATCCTTCCTTTTCCGCAGCCTTTACAGCCGCTTTATGTTTTTTAATTTCTTCCTCATTATCCGGAATCAATCCTCTCTTTACAGAGTCTTCAACCAACCTAACCAAATCAGAAACGAGTTTGTTTTTTTCAAGAAGTACTTTGTGAATACCTTTTTCGCTGCTTACAGAAAAGTCGGCTACATTGGTTTGTGGGGGCATTCCTGCACTATCGATACCCATATACCAGATTATCTTATCGTCAGCTGTAAGAAGGACAGACATAGCTAGAGATGCTTTAATCTTGGTGCGGTCTTTCTCATTAGGTTCTTTTACCGGCATGGTAATATCCATGGTTTTCGGTTTTGAAAAAGTGGTGGTAAGTATAAAAAAGGTAAGAAGCAGAAAGGCAAGATCTACCATGGGCGTCATATCAATATGAGTTGACGCCTTTTTGGCTCTAAGTTTATTGTGTTTGCCTCCTTTACCGGAACTGTCTTGTTGTTGTACCTCTGCCATTTGTTACGCTGGTAGCGAACTTTAATTAATTTGTTTTTTTCTCTTCGGGACCACCCTCTAGATTAGTGATTAGAGCGAATCTATTGGCTTTATTATCCTGAAGTATGGAAATTACTCTTTTCACTGTTGGAATATCTGCTTCACGGTCGCCTTTGATTGCAATGCTAAAACGTGGCGCTACATTTCTTCCTGAGTTAACCCAGATTGCCAATTCATTGTTTAGCGAATCGATTGGAATACCCGGAGTTGCAGCATTCATTACTCTTCTTTCTTCGTCGTTAGCATTTAGATATTCGCCAAGTTTGTTCATTGGCATTCCAACAGAGGCTAGAACAGAAAAACGTTTTATCTGTTTTTCGTCAAAAGTTAAATTGAAATGTGTTCCTAATCTTGCCAGTATGTCTTTTCGTATTTGCTGACCTTCGACATTAAAGAAAACCCTGCCTTTAGAATCAATCGTAAGCATTAATACTCCCTTGTCCGGCAATGGAATTTGGCTGACCGATGAAGGTTGATCTACAATTACCGGTTCGTCGGGGCGGAACTTGGTTGTAAGCATAAAAAATGTCACAAGAAGAAATGCCAGATCAACCATTGGAGTCATATCCAGTGAAGGGCTTTTCTTTGGGACTTTTATCTTAGGCATGGAAACTTTTCTTTGGGATACTTAGGTTCATCAAATTCCACAAAAGGGGAAAAGATAATTATTTCGTTGTTGCAGCGAATGATTGAACGATGCTATAACCGGCTTCATCAATGCCGTAAGTAATGCTATCAATTCGGCTTGTAAAGAAATTGTACATAATGATAGCCAATGCAGAGGTACCCACACCAAGGGCTGTATTATTCAAAGCTTCAGAAATACCGGTTGAAAGTGCAACAGCATCAGGAGCGCCTGCAGTAGCTAAAGCAGAAAAGGCCCTGATCATACCGATTACCGTTCCCAATAGTCCAAGAAGAGTTGAAATAGAAGCTATAGTAGAAATAATAACAAGGTTTTTAGAAAGCATAGGTAATTCAAGGGTTGTAGCTTCTTCTAATTCTTTTTGTATGGCAAGAATTTTACGTTCTTTATTTAGTTCTTTATCGTTTTCCATCTGGCGGTACATTTGTATACCGGCAACAACAACATTGGCAATTGAGCCTCTTTGTTTATCGCACTCTGCTTTAGCAGCATCCAGATTATGAGAAGTCATATTCTGTCGAATTTTCTGAATGAATAATTCAACTCTACCGCTCCCTTTTGATTTACCAATAGTAATAAAACGCTCAATAGAGAATGTTATTACCGTAATGAGGCATCCGATAAGAATCGGTACGATATATCCGCCCTTATACATGGTTGCCATAATATGATTGGGCAAAGGATTTTTTTCCGGGTCGCCACCTTCAAATCCTGAGGGGTCTCCCATTACAAATTTCCAAATTAAGAAACCGATTAATATAGCAATAGGAATAACCAGCGCAGCAAAAAGAGACTGCAAACTACTGCCTTGTTTAGAAGATGTTGTGCTCATTTTTTATATACTTTTTATTTGTTTGGAAATATTTTTAATAGATAACGTAGGGTTTTTAATAAAATTCGATGCCCGTTATTTTTGGGAGGACAATAATAGGAAATTCTGATTAAATCCAAAACGTAATCGGCTTAATAAATGAAATTAATAATAAAGTAATAAGGGCTTCGAATTGTCGGCTTGGGTATATAATAGGGTTGTAAAAACTCTTTTGTGGTGATAATTAGATGATTCCATTAAATAAAATTTATATTCTTCTGTATTTGAATAGCCGATTAACTAGCGATATTCCAAGGGCATAGTGATAAAATTACAGTGCGATTACAAAAAAATAACGTTGTATTAACCTAACAATCCGGAAATAAGGCCGGGCAATATACCCAGAATAAGA
This sequence comes from Bacteroidota bacterium, assembly GCA_043756425.1. Classification (GTDB taxonomy): domain Bacteria; phylum Bacteroidota; class Bacteroidia; order AKYH767-A; family 2013-40CM-41-45; genus JADKIH01. The sequence goes on along the minus strand of JAYURB010000130.1, from coordinate 193 downwards.
GTTGCCAAGGAGGTAAAGACTATAACAGCCTTTTCATTTCCACTCATTGAGATCTGAACAGCATCTTTCTCTTTAAACAGGGCAATTATTACTTTGAAATAATAAAATACGCCAATAAGCGATCCGCATACGGCTATAATTACCAATGAAGTAAGTCCGCTTTGAAGGGCTGCTGAAAAAATGTAATACTTGG
>JAYURB010000129.1:0-4354 GCA_043756425.1 Bacteroidota bacterium | reverse complement strand
AGTGAAGCATAAACTACTCCGGAATCAGCAACTGCAACATCAGTAAAGTAGCATATAGTGGATAAGCTACCTGCATTTCCTAGAACAAGTGTCCAGATTGATCCTCCGTTGGAACTTCTATATATTGCATCATAACAAGCGGCATAAACAACATCGTTTACTGTATCGAATGGGTCTGTGACAACATTCCAGGTAACATCCCATACATCGTCGAAAGTTTGGGGTGTCCCTGTGACAGTACTAGCAAGAGATGTCCAGGTTACACCGCTGTCGAGTGATTTATACATTCCATTTCCTAAATAAAACGCCGCGCCACCACTGGCAGAAGTTCCATAGGCTTCGCCGCTTAGATAGTACCAGATATTTTGATGACCGGGACGTTTATCCTGTGCAAGGGCATTTACGCCCGGGTAACTGTTTACCGGTGTGGTGCGCGTCCAACTAACACCTCCATCAGTACTTCTCCACATACCTGCACTTACGCCGCCGGCAAGAATATTATTTTCATTGGCCACATCGATTGCTAATGCACGAGTGCGACCGCCAACATTCCACGGACCACGGAAATCCCAGACCCCATTTGTATTGCTGCGTTTAGAAACATTCAATGAAACATCGTTAGGCAGAGTAGCTGCAAAAGCGAGTTCCTTCTCACGAATCATAGCAGGAATGCGGCCGGTTGCAGGGTCTCTAAGGCGTTTCCATTCCCAGGTTTTCCTTGAAAGGGCATCGTCTTCGGCGCCTTCTCCACTGCCGTGGGCGCGTCCTTTGAAACTGAATGGTGTTGACTGATGTTGACAGGAAGTCAGAGACAGTAATAATAAAAGGGAGAAGTAGATATATTTCATGGATTTTGCGTTGATGTTTTTAATTAGTAAATAAAGATACGGAAATAGTAATAACAATATTTGACATGGTTATAATCCAAAAATATACTTTAAATCACAATTCTCCAACATTAAAATTTTAAAGGAAATTTTTGAAGGAAATAAAGCTGCATAAAAAATTAAAAATTATTTTTTATCTATTAAATCTCTTATTGTTTTAATAATCCAAGAATCTGTAACTTCATAAAAGGACTCATCAGGATCTTCATTCCCCATTGCCACAGAAGAATGATGAATAGGCATTTGACTCTTCTTTTTCACCCGTCCCGATAAATGGATCTCTTTTATTCCTGTGGTTTCACAAATGGAAGCGACATTAGAAGGATTAATTCCTGCTCCTGCCATAATCTTTATTTTATTGTTGGCATGCAGGACTAGTTTTGAAATCACATCACGTCCCGAATAAGCATCCGGAGCCTGACCCGAAGTGAGTAAACGATCAACTTTCAAGTCTAACAACAAATTCAGTGAACGATAAGGGTCTGCCGTTAAATCAAAAGCCCTGTGAAAAGTAAATTGTAACGGGCGCGATGCAGCAATCAATTCACCGCAACGGATACTATCGATTTCGCCATTTTTTAAAAGGATGCCTGAGACAATTCCATGAGCACCTGCCTTACGGAAAACTTCTATATCCCTAAGCATGCTTTTGAATTCTTTATCTGAAAAAACAAAATCTCCTTCTCTTGGGCGGATCATAATTAATTTTTCAATTTTATACTCCGCTGAAGCCTCTAACATACCTAGTGTCGGTGTAAGTCCGCCAAGGGATAATGCTGAACATAATTCAATACGATCTGCGCCGCCAATCAGTGCCGATTTAATCGATTCAATATTTCCGCATGGAACTTCGAGAATCATCCTTTGTAATAGCTTTTTCCGTCTATCATAATATTATTTTCGGCACTACTGTACACTGCGTAATTAAAACCTGGCTGCAGACAATACGCACCGTATTCGCCATTTTTATTCAATGCTAAAAAACCAACCTGAAGTGTCTTTGAACGCTCCGGCTGATTTTTTACAATACGTTCGACTGCTTTTTTACAGGCTTCTTTAGGAGAATAGCCTTGCCGCATAAGTTCTACTACTAAATGAGAGCCACATATACGAATTACTTCTTCTCCAACACCTGTTGAAGTAGCTGCGCCAATTTCATTATCTACATACAAGCCGGCACCAATAATCGGTGAATCGCCTACTCGTCCATGCAGTTTGTAGGACATGCCGCTGGTAGTGCATGCTCCGGAAAGATTTCCTTTCTCGTCCAAAGCGATCATTCCAATAGTATCATGATTTTCAAAATTAACAATGGGTTTGTATTCTGATTTCTTCAACCATTCTTTCCATGCCTTTTCGGATTCGGTGGTAAGCAGGTTTTCTTTTTTAAAACCGTTATCCATTGCAAAGTGAAAAGCTCCTTCACCAACCAGCATGACGTGAGGCGTTTTTTCCATAACCATACGTGCAACTGAAATTGGATGCATAATGTGTTCGAGAAAAGCAACCGAACCGCAGTTAGCGTTTTCATCCATGATGCAGGCATCGAGCGTAACACGCCCATCACGGTCGGGTAATCCGCCATAACCTACTGTATTCACAGCAGGATCAGCTTCGGGAATACGCACACCGGCTTCAACGGCATCTAGTGCCCTACCCCCTTTGGATAATATTTTCCATGCTTCTGCATTTGCAGGAAGTCCATGGTTCCAGGTAGAAATGACAATAGGTTTTGTTGTGGTTGAAGAATTTCTTTTTTTTCCAAAAGAAGTCCGCATTGTAAGGAAAGATGCGGCGAATGTGGAAAGGCGGATAAAATCGCGGCGGGTGGTTGACATTGAGCTAAATTCGTTAAATCGTTAATTAGCAAATTAACGATTATTTTTTAAATCAGCATATTTTAGGAAGAATAAAAAACACTAAAATATAATTAAATTAATTGAAGTTTTCTAACTTACAAATATATTCCTATCTTGTTAACTACAAATAATATATCCAACAGCCCATGATACTAGGAAAATACATTCATTCAAAAACAATATTTTATTCATTTTTTATTTTTCTGGTTGTGGGTTCATCCAGAGTATATTCTCAGGCAGATCTGACACTTACTATAAATGACCTATTGAACTGGCAGCCTTCCCTGGCTAACCAATCAAATATTTCAATAGTTCCAATTCATAATAGAGTTCGAACAACGAATTATCAAATTGGTACCGGACTAGACACAAATGCTAAAATTCTTTATTGTCCGGACGGTATGGATAATTTCGGACCTTATATAGATTCAGCAAGTCAGTTCAATTTATTTAATTTTTCACACTGGCAATATATCGATATCCTTGCCTGGTTTGGTGGAAGTGCAAGTTCACCGATAATCATTCCCTCTAAAGCGTGGGTAGATGCTGCACATAAAAACGGCGTGAAAGTAATTGGAACTGTTTTTATGGCTCCTGCTGTATTTGGAGGTTCGCAGGCTCTGGTACAAAGCTTCTTGCAACAGGATAGTCTGGGTAATTTCATTGCTGCTGCTAAAATGATAGAGATGGCAAACTATTATAACTTTGATGGATGGATATTAAATTTTGAAACCAGCGTCAATAGCGCAACAGGTAGTCTTGCATCCTCTTTCGTAAGCAAACTCGACAGTGCCTATTATGGAGAAGTAATCTGGTATGATGCTATGCTTACCAGTGGCAGTATTAGCTATCAAAATAAATTGAATGCCAATAATGCATATTTCTTCCAGCATTCCACCGGCTTGTTTACGAATTATAACTGGACACTGGCATCAACCGTTGCAAGCTCTGCAACGTATGCGACCAACCTTGGATTAAGTCCTTTCAATGTATATACAGGAGCTGATATGTGGCCCGGCCGTCCTGCTCAAACTGCATTTACGGATTATACGTGGATTGATAATATTATTACCGGTGGTGTTGCAAAGACCTCCATCGCTATGTTTGCCATGAACTTTACGTTTAACTATGGTCCGTTTTCAAACTTTAATAACGACCCTGCAGATTATAATAATTTTTATTCTTCTGAAAGAAAAATTTTTTCGGGAATTGATGAAGATCCATTTGTAACCGATAATACCTGGAAAGGTCTTGTACATTATATTCCTGTGCGTACAGCAATAACTTCTTTTCCTTTTCAAACAGACTTCAATACAGGTCATGGATTAAACTACTACGCCACTGGAAATATTTTAGCTTCCGGTCCGTGGCATAATATGTCGCATCAGTCAATGCTTCCTTCCTGGACATTTTATAAAAATAATATGACTATTAATTATGAATTTAACGATGCTTATTCAGGAGGATCTTCTCTCTCTTTGTCCTCCAGTACCGGAGGAACGTATGAAATTCCTTTATTCTCAACAGATGTTATCACAAATTCCAATATTTTAAAATCTGAAATTGTTATAAAATCCACTTCAGGCTCCGGCATTGATTCAATTGCAA
>JAYURB010000128.1:0-4358 GCA_043756425.1 Bacteroidota bacterium | reverse complement strand
TGATTTCTTTTCTTTAGGCAAAATAAGTTCCACCTTTTCATCCCTGTAAAGGACATCCTTCCCTTTTTCGGTAACATTTAAAACAGAAAATTCGCCTTGCTGAATAAGAAAACCTCTATCTATTAATTGTCGGAAATAATTCCTCCATTCATCAAATGTATATTCACTCCCCTTTCCATATGTAGGGAGATTTTTATGAGCATCGTGAACCTTTGCTGAATCAGACCCTTTCAGAATATTAATAACATAACCCATTCCGAATCGTTCATTCAAACGCATTACGGCGGAAAGTGCTTTTTGAGCAATAATAGTTCCATCGAATGTATTTACAGCTACTCCGCCCAGACAAACATCACAGTTTCCACAAGGGGCATTAAATGCTTCATCAAAATAATTCAGCAAGAACTTTCTTCTGCATGTATGTGACTGACAAAATTCTGAAATCTGATTAAGTTTCTTGAGATAAATTTGTGTCTGTTCAGGATTACCATCTATGGTAATGAATCTTTTTAATTTCATTAGATCACTCGCACTGTAAAACAATAAAGCCTGTGCCGGCAAACCATCTCTTCCGGCCCGGCCTGTTTCCTGATAATAACTTTCAATATTTTTGGGAAGCGTCTCATGAATGACGTACCGAACATTTGATTTATCGATACCCATGCCAAAAGCAATTGTGGCAACGACAATATCAATTTCATCATTCTTGAATTGCTCTTGTCTTTGTATACGGGTAACCTGATCCAGACCTGCATGATACGATAAAGCATTGAAACCATTTTCGCGCAGACGCTCGGCAATGTCTTCCGTATTTTGCCGGGAGAGAGAATAAATAATTCCTGATTCATTTTTATGTGCTTCAAGAAAATCAAGAATTTTATTGAAGTGATCGTCCTTTTCGTCGATAATATAACGAATGTTACCTCTGTTAAAACTCGATATGAATATTTCGGGATTGTGGAGATTTAATTTCTTAAGAATATCCTTACGGGTAAGATTGTCTGCTGTAGCAGTCAGAGCAATGAGAGGGATATTGGGGAAATTTTCCTTCAATGCAGAAAGCAATAAATAATCAGGCCTGAAATCGTGCCCCCAATGAGAAATGCAATGTGCTTCATCGATTGCAAATAATGTCACCGGAAGTGTTTTCAAAAAAGAAATGAAATAATTCAGTCCGGCCGTAAGCCTTTCCGGAGCAATGTAAAGTATTTTAATTTTTCCTTCCCGCAATTCCTGTATTAAGTCGTTTTGCGATTCACTGCTCAAAGAAGAATTTAAGAAAGCAGCATTGACTCCATTGAGTCTAAGACAATCTACCTGATCTTTCATTAAAGCAATAAGCGGAGAAATGACAATGGTAAGTCCTTCCATCATTATAGCTGGAACCTGAAAACATACGGATTTACCACCGCCTGTTGGCATTAGCACTAAACAATCTCTTCCGGAAAGAACAGTTTTGATAATATTATCCTGAAGAGGCCTGAAATTCTCATAGCCAAAATATTTATTTAAAACAGATAAAGCATTCATACGTGCAAAGTAAATTAATTAGTGGAGCAAATTGCATATAGGGTTAGGATTTTAGCATATATTAGAATTTGTACTCTGAACAGTAGGTTTTTGTGAATTTTATTAAGTAATCAAAAATAATTAATAGTCCAAATATGAAAGTTTTTTAAAAAATTTCAAATAATAATCGAAAAGAATTGAAAATAAATTTCATCTATAATTTCACAAATCATTACCGTCTGAAGTAAAAATATTTCGAATCTGGTTAATGACCTTCCTTCGGCTGAGCTCAGGAACCTTCCATCGACTCAGGAAACATCCTTCGGCTCAGGAACCATCCTTCGGCTAAAGGAACCACACTTCGACTTCGCTCACTAACCATACTTCGACTGCAATCAGTAACCACCTTTCGACTGCACTCAGTAACCTCCCTTCGACCGTGCTAAGTAACTGCCCTTCGGCTGCGCTCAGGGACCGGGGATCAATTTTAATTTTGGCTTCGGCTTCGCTCAGCCGAGCATTGATCTAATTGTTAGCCTTCGAAGGAGCTTCTTTGACTTGAGGTATTCGAATTATTATTTTTAAAATGAGAATGATTTTGGTATTGTGAAACGCGTTCAAGCTTTTTGATATTTTATTTCATTAGTGCAATTCTTTTTGTTCTGGTCCATCCTTGAATTTGTTTTAATCTTTGATATGCGAGAAATTTTTTACAGAAGTTCGGCTGAGCTTAGTCGAAGCCTATTTACGAGCAATTTCCCGTTCCCTGAGCCGAAGGAAGGTTCCTGAGCAGTTTAAAATTTATATCTAAATACTATTCTTCTCTACCTTATTTCCATTCATTAAAAAATTCACAAAACCCTCCCGTTAAGAGGATAAATCTGAATATTAATATATCCGGGAATCTACTAATGCTTCAACCGGCATTCTGACCGGCATAAAAAAAGAGTGCAATAAAAACGAAAAATAAATATCCGTAACTATTGCACTCACTAAAAACAAAACTCACATAGTTGTACTAAAAATTTCAGTTTCAGGAATATTTTTCCATAATCTGTTATCGAAAGCCATGCAAATGTTCCTTAAATACGATCTGCCAAGAGTAGTTACTTTTAAATGAAACGGTGAAACAACAACCAAACTATCGTTTTCCAATTCTTCCAGGTGTATTAATGAAGATCTTAAATCTGCATCCCGCATATTTTCATTTTCCCAGGAAGTTTCAAAACGACACATAATATTTAAAATATGTCTGCGAAACACAAGATCTTGATTGTTTAAAAGATGACCTTTAAATATTGGCAGTACTCCTGATTTTACCAAGGCAAGGTATTCTTCTACAACTTTAACATTTTGCATAAAACCATACCATGTATCGCTTATAGAAGAAACGCCGAGTCCAATCATTACTTGAGTGTAATTATGCGTATAACCCATAAAATTTCTATGCAATTTTCCCGAAACGGTAGCTTTATACAAAGTATCAGACTTTAATGCAAAATGATCCATACCTATTTCTTCGTATCCAGCATCTCTAAACATTATTTTTCCTGTTTCATACAAATCCAGTTTAACCGCGCCGGAAGGTAAATCAGCTTCCGTAAATTTTCTTTGTCCGGGTTTTATCCAGGGCACATGAGCGTAGTTGTAAAAAGCGATACGGTCAGGTTTAAGTTGGTTGGATAAATTAATTGTTTCTATGATACTCCTTATTGTTTGCAAAGGCAGACCATAAATGAGGTCAAAATTGATGGATGTGTACCCGATTTCCCTGGCAAGATCAACACAATCCTTAACCTGCTGAAAAGATTGTTTACGATTAATGACATCCTGAACAATTGGGTCGAAATCCTGAATACCCAAACTGACTCTTTTAAAACCAAGATTATATAAAGTTAAAAGATGTTCGCGGCTGGTATTGCCCGGATGAGCTTCAAAACTAAATTCTGCCTGAGCGCTTATTTCACACGATAACAAAATTCCTTTAATAAGTATTTCAAGATGTGTAGGACTAAAAAACGTAGGTGTTCCTCCGCCTAAATGAATTTCCTTAATAACAGGTTTTTCATCAAAAGCCGCTTTATACATTGACCATTCTTTAAGTACGGCATCTATGTAAGGCAACTCTACTGCATGATTGACGGTAATGCGCGTATTACAGGCGCAATAGGTACATAGGCTTTCACAATTAGGAAGATGAATGTATATGCTTATTCCCTCTTCTTTATTGCTTTTATTAAAAGAATATTTAACCGATTTAAGCCATTCTTCAGAGGAAGGAGGTGTTTTATCCCAATAAGGAACCGTAGGATAACTCGTATAGCGGGGTGCGGCTACATTGTATTTATTTATTAGTAAAGAAGTGATTGCTTCATTACTTTGAAGTGTTGAGTCAAAACTAAAAGTACCTTGCTTGTTGAGTTCCATTTATAAAGCAAAAGAAAAAAAACTTAACCGTACATTTTATGATAATTATCAGTTTAACTATCAAAAATCTTATTAATTCATAAAATGATTTTAATAGAAAAAATGAAAATTAGGGCCTAAAATGCAAGCCAAAACGAAACCAACCCCTAAAAAAACACTATAAAACCAATGTTTGAAGCACTATTTAGCTCATATTAAAAAGCATTTTCTATATTTGAAAAACCGTATTTCTAAAATAATATTATGATTAATACCATAATCATCGACGATCAGGAGTTTTGCACAGAAGCCATTAAAGATATTTTACTGGATAATTGCAAGGACATTGAAATATCGGCCGTATGCCATTCCGCTAAGGAAGGGATAAAAGCAATAAAGAAACACAAGCCCAATCTGGTTTTTCTTGATGTAGAAATGCCGGA
>JAYURB010000127.1:0-4373 GCA_043756425.1 Bacteroidota bacterium | reverse complement strand
CATGATCCGTTATATTTTAACCTGCGTAAATTTCTCTTTCAACCTACTATTGTTTATTTCTCTATTTTTGTACTGAACAGTAACAATTTTTTTTATTAAAGAATGGCGCAATGACAATACCCGAACGCTATATTCACATAAAAAATAGTATATTTGATATAAACAATAGCCCAATGAAAGCACAAGGCAAAACCGTTAAGGATATTTTATTAAACCTACCCGAGGACAGGCTTGTACCCTTTAATAAACTACACGATGTAATTGTAAAAAACCTGCCCAAAGGATTTGAGCCTGCAATTAGTTACGGTGGTCTGGGTTATGTAGTGCCACATAAACTTTACCCCGCAGGTTACCATTGCAAGCCTGAAGAGCCTCTTCCTTTTGCCGGCATTGCTTCGCAAAAAGGATCCATCAATTTTTACCACATGGGAATTTATGCTGATCCAAGATTATTAAAATGGTTTGTAAGCGAATATCCTAAACACAGCAAACAAAAATTGGACATGGGTAAGAGTTGTGTGCGTTTTAAGAAGATGGAAGAGATTCCCTATAAACTCATAGGTGAATTAATGAAAAAGATGAGCGCTAAGGAATGGATTGATATGTATGAGAAAAATCTTATGCGGAAATCAAATAAGAAGTAATAGTCGTTGTTGTGCGAAAGCACTAACTTTTTGTACCAACCATACACTATTTAAATATAACCCCCTATTAAAAAAGTAGCACTTACTCAAAACTCGACCCATTGAAGATTTTTCTACTCTCAATTACGCTGACATTAATTGCAGCAACGTCATTTGCACAATTTATGTGGGATTTGAACTTTGAAAATACACCTTATCTGAATAGAGTTTTAATTGACACCTCTTCTAATCCGGGTAACATTTGGCAAATCGGACATCCCAACAAAACAGTTTTTAATTCCGCATTTTCTTTTCCGAATGTAATAGCGACAGATACGTTAAATTCTTATCCAATCAACGATACTTCGTCTTTCACAATAATACACATTGCCGATCTGGGCTGGCAATTCAATTATACAATTTATATTGATGGATGGTATTATGTAAATTCTGATACTTTGACTGACTTTGGCTACATTGAATTTTCACCTGATCTTGGGAGCACCTGGTTTTATGCCGATAGCGTTGTAAACCACGGCTGCTGTTTCTCCGGACCTGAAAAATTACCAACCTTTACCGGCAATTCATTTGGCTGGCAACATTTTGATTATTGCTTATGCACCTCTACTCCTGTAAATATTGGCGATACTGTTTTGTATCGTTTCACTTTCATCAGCGACAATATTCAAACAAATAAAGATGGGTTAATGTATGACGATTTACATTTTGATGATATGGTAGAAGGAATTGATGAAATTCAAAATGACAACTTGATTTCCATTTCCCCCAATCCGGTTTCGGATGAATTAAGAATACAGAGAGAAAAATTTAGTGAAAATCCCGGAATTCAAATTCTGAATTACACCGGACAAATTCTTTATGACAACTTAAGTTTAATAAATGAAACAATTAACGTAAAACAATTTCTTAATGGTATTTATTTTCTGAAATATTCTGACAAGAAATATTTCTCGGTTAAAAGATTCATAGTTCAGCATTGATGAACATGCATCAAAAAAATCGGTTTTTTAGAGATTTTTCTTCCATAATATCTTTTTTATTCGTTTTATAAAGAATTTGGAAAACATTTTTTAAAAACCCACCCAACTTTACCTTTGTAAACATTCTCTTAATCAAGATACACCAATTCAAATAATTAAAAATAATTTCAATCATGCAAAGCAAAATCGCAACAAATCAAGTAGGTCAAGTAATTGAGTCCTTTCATATTACTAAGAAAAATATTTTAGTGATGCTCTCAAGCATTTTCTTATTTGCAATGTTTTTATCAAGTTCTTCACCTGATGTTAGCAAAACTGCTACCGGTAGTACTATTGAATCAAATTCTAATAACAAAAAAAATGATTTTACTTCCGCAATACCCGGAGTAACATCAACAGCCTCTGTTTCAGCAGTGGTTTCCGATGCACAAGCATTTTATGCCATGCTTTCATCCACACAACAAACAACTTTGCAGAAAAATTACACTACTACCTTAGCAAAGAAATGGAGCAATTTACCCTGCGGCTCAAACTGCAGGAATGGAATCCAACTTGGCACTAATCTTACATCGATTCAATACGAAGCTGCAATGCTGGTGATAAAAGATGCTTTGAGTGCAAATGCTAACGATGGTTACGAAGAATACTATCAAATGAATCTGGCGGAAGCATATCTTCATGCAAATGGCGGCGGAAATGGTTACGACAGTACACTCCGCTGGATGGCTTTCTTAAATGCCCCTACAACAACCGGTGCATGGATGCTTCAATTTGGAGGCCATCATTATGCGGCTAACATTTGCTTTAACAATGGACATGTAATTGGAGCAACTCCATTTTTTATGGGACTTGAGCCAAAAACATTTACCTACAATAGTACTTCCTACGATCCTTTGGGAGATGAACGCAACGCACTTGCAAACCTGTTTGCCTCATTGTCTACTTCAGAACTTGCAACAGCACACATAAGCTCCTCTTTCAATGATTGCACGCTCATTCCGGGCGAATCCAACGGTGGAAGCGGAATGTTTCCTGTTACTCCTGCAGGAATAGCTTGCAGCGCATTATCGACTACTCAGCAAAATCTCGTTCTTGATGTTATTTCTTATTATGTAAATGATATGGATTCAAGTACTGCTGCTGCAGTCCTGTCTATTTATTCAAATGAAATTGCTAACTGCTATATTTCTTACGTAGGAACAGGATCTTCCGGAAATCCGGCATCCTTTTTAGTTTCACAAGGCAATTATTGTAGAATTGACGGCCCTTCTGTTTGGATTGAATTTTCCTGTCAGGGTGGAGTTGTTATTCAAGGTCAAATACACTACCATACTGTATGGCGCGATAAACTACATGACTATGGAGTTAATCTTACGGGTGCAGCAATTGACTCTATCGGTACTACAGGAATTGCGAATATCATTATAAATAATTCGCTCACTTCTTTTCCAAATCCTGCAGGTGACAAAATCACTTTTAAACTTAACAGTGAAATAGCCAATGCAACGGTAATTATTATTAATGCAGCAACAGGACAATTAGTTAAAAAAATAGAAAATTTCAGCGGGCAAGTTTTCAATACAGATATTTCAACCTTATCTTCCGGTGCTTATATTTTAAAAGTGCAAGAGACTAACAGTATTGTTTATGTAGGTAAGTTCACTAAAAAATAAACATGTAAATTATATAAGAAGGCAGCAAATTAAATTAGCTGCCTTTTTTTATTTTTATCGATTATGAAAATCAGCTTCTTTTATTTAAGTCTCCTGTTTTCCATCCATTTTTGCAATTCGGGTGTTTCAGCACATCCTATGCCATATTCAGTAATGTTGCTAGATATTAAAAGCAATGGCATTTCTGCTGAATTGCAATTTCCATTGAAAGAATTTCAGGTTGTATTTCCGAATGAGGATATTGATATAAATTACACAACCCTAATTGACAGAAAGAACAAATGGCTGGATGATTATTTGTTGAGTCATATGTCACTAACCGATTCCATTGGTAAAAAATGGAAAATTAATATTCAAGGAAAATCAGTAGCTGAAAACGAACAAAATCTAACCGGCAAATATCATGAATTGGTATTTCATTTATGGCTGCAGCCACCTGCCGGATTTTCTCCAAGACATTTTATCATGCACTATGATGCAATTATGCATCAATTGGTTACGCATAAATTATGGATTAAAATACGCAGTGATTGGGACGGTGGCCTATCGGCAAAGGACAGCACTGATGCCGAACTTGGAATACTCGGTGTAAACTTTACAGACAATACCATTCCGCCTGTAATTGTAAATCTTGACGAAGGCAGTTATTGGAGAGGGTTTAAAGCAATGGTGAACCTGGGGATTGAACACATTGCAGATGGAACAGATCATTTGCTATTTCTTTTAGTATTGCTATTACCCGCGACATTAATTGTAGAAAAAAAGCGATGGACTAAATTTGGAGGAACGAAATATAGTATAGTTCGACTCACTAAAATTGCAACTGCATTTACAATTGGTCATTCAATTACACTTGTGTTTGGCGTTTTAGGCTGGATAAAGCTTCCGCAACAAGCAGTAGAAATATTTATTGCTGTAACCATTCTTATTACCGCTTTGCATGCACTAAAACCCATCTTCTACAACAAGGAAATTTATATTGCAATCGGTTTTGGTTTAATACATGGCCTTGCATTTGCAACAGTTTTATCAAACCTGCATTTAGAGGCGGGTAAAATGGCATTGAGCATTTTAGC
>JAYURB010000126.1:0-4383 GCA_043756425.1 Bacteroidota bacterium | reverse complement strand
GCCATGCAAATGCTAGAACAATGTAAAAACATGAAATAATGGAAACTGAAAAAAAAACGACCTACGAAGAAAGTTTGAATACCATTCATCGCATGATAACCACCGCTAAAGAAAACCTGGAAGACGATAGCTTTTATTTCCTGCTCTGGGGTTGGCTAGTATTTGCAGCGTGTACTATTCACTATATTCTTTTATTTTTTGCTCCTCAAATTCAGGGAATAGGGTGGGTTGTATTAATGCCTCTTGGGGCAGTAATTTCAATGTTTTACGGTTACAAGCAGGACAAGAAACAGCGCACACAATCCTACATCGACGATGTAATGAAATATGTTATGATTTCTTTTCTTGTTTCCTTGTGTGTTGTTTTATTTTTTCAGGGTAAGCTTGGTCTTGCAACATATCCAATGGTTATGTTGGTTTACGGAATGTGGTTGTTTGTATCAGGGGGTGCATTGAAATTTCGTCCGATGATTGCCGGTGGAATAATAAATTGGATTTTGGGAATAGTTTCTTTCTTCTTTCCATTCGAACAGCAATTAATGATTCTTGCTTTGGCTGTATTGCTTGGATATATTATTCCCGGCCACATGCTAAAAAATAAATTTAAAAAGTTAAACAGTCAATCAATTGAAAGTTAAAATAATTCTGATCTCAAAATATGTTTAGTGAGTTAAATCCTCTGCTTCATTCACAACTGCGACTGGCTGTTATGTCACTTTTGATAAGTGTGAAGGAAGCAGAGTTTTCTTACTTAAAAGAAAAAACCGGTGCAACTGCCGGGAATCTTAGCGTGCAAATAAGTAAGTTATCGGAGGCAGGTTATATTGAAGTAAAAAAAACCTTTCGGGATAACTACCCGTTGACTACTTGTAAAATTACTACGGAAGGAATAACAGCTTTTGAGGAATATGTAGATGCTTTGAAGAAGTATATTGGAGAGAAATAAAAAATTATTCTTTAATCACCGTTAGTTAATATTGAATAATAAATTTGGTTAAACAATAATTTACTGTTTTACTATTTTTTTATGAATAGTGCCGTTGTTTGTTTTAATTTCTGCTATGTAAACACCTTTTGTGAATTTCGTTATATCAATTTTGTATTGATTAGAATTATTACCAAAATTAAACTCGTAAACTAAATTGCTATTAATATCAAATATCTTTATTAAATTAAATGTCAAAAAATCACTTGTAATAAATAGTTGCGAAGTAACCGGATTTGGAAATATTATTATTGAATTTGAATTTTTCCTTTGGGAAATATCATTCAAGGAATCACATATACTGCCATTTACCGGACCTAATTCATAAAATGGGTAGTTAGGCACAGAACCATTATTCAGACCTGGAAGTGAAACAGAATGTTGCATAACATTACAAGCTACTCCTAATGAGTCAGGATAATTAATTACACTTAAACTCTTTACTGTACCCCATCCGGTAATATATATTCGGTTATCCGGAGCAAGTTGTTGAAACACAAATTGAGTTGGATTAGGATCATAAAATCCATCCCATATGGCAACTGTGTCCATTGTTGATTGGATGTTTGAAGCATTTAAGTTAAACTGATATAAATAATTTCTAGAGGAAGCATACAACACTTGAGAGTTGGGAGAAAAACAGCACCCGGATGAAACACTCGAATCGGGAAGGTAGAAGTTTTGAAAATTTGAAAATGACCCGGAACATCGATCAAAATTCATTAATACAAGTCCATAAGTATTATCGTAATTAACATACCACTCACCATTGGGAGAAAAACATCCCTGACTAGGATATTTTATCTGCTGGCCAAAGTGTTGAATTGTCGGACCATTAATTCCTAAAGGGTCAATCAAAAAAACTAAAAATGCATCTGAGTTAAACTCATGCACTATTAGCCACCAGTCGCGTCCATTGGCATGTTTGACAGCTGTTAATTGTCCAGAAATTAACGAATCAATATACACCGGTTGATTCTTTGTAGTCACTGCTCCCAGTCCACCGTTTAAACTCATATCTATCTTAGAAATGACTAGGGTATCCGAAGATAAATCGCTTGAATTAATTATAAGATGAAATAAATAGTACTCGTTTGACAAAGCCGGATCGGGTAGTACAATTGCTGATTGAGCAAATGGCATCCCAAAATCCCTCCAAGTGTCAGCGAATTGACCCGGAGTTAAGTTTCCTCCATTAAGCATAGTGTCATGAGATGCATCCGCTACATAAATTCCATTTGTGTAAAAAAGTAAATTTCCGTTTTCGTCACATATTCCTGCATCATTAATATACATACTCATAGAATTTGTACTCGGTATGGTGTCGAAAGAAAAGCTTCCGGCTACAAATTTCATATCAAACGTATTAGGACCACCTTGCCAATACCCCATACGCCAAACACTACGTCGGTTCTGGGCATTTGAATCAATAAATAAAATAATCAATAAAAGGAGTATTCCGACCTGAACTTTCATTCTTTAACTTTACAATATTCTGTTGAATATATTCCAATTTGATAATATAAATTGATTTGATTAAACAAAATTTTCAAATTTACAAACTCTCATGGCATAGAACTTTGTTTCTATCAAAATAAACTAATAAAAATGAAACGTGCAATCATATATGCAATTTTTTTTTTGAACATTTGACACGAAGACTAGGTTTTCACTCCTGGTCTTCACCAATGGATGCATCACAACTATAATTCGCCCTGTATCTGTCTGCCTAATAGTAAGTACTTCCTACTTGTTAGAACACTCAAATGGCCAGCTCCTGCGATTTTTATTTGGCTTACCAGTGCTGGCCACTTTTCAGCAAATTAGATTCTCTACAGCCACGAAGAGCTTCCAAATGTAGCTCCCAGACCAAGGCAAAAAAGTTAAGGCAGGGTTTGATACCCCGTTATCATTCGCACCGAGCTACTCGGAGACGCTACTCAAATAAATTACGTGCCATTTCAGACGAGCAGTTTTGTTTTTCGGATTGCTGGGGCTATTAGGTTTTTTAAAAACCAAATCAAAAATTTTCTAAATTATCAAAAAAGTCTATTCAACACTATCTCTCCAGTCACCGTTTTCTTTAATGAGATTGATTAATGCATCTACTGCCAAAACAGAATCAATGTTTCGTTTTACGACTTCTTTGCCTTTGTAAAGAGTAATCTTGCCTATGCCCGTTCCAACATAGCCGTAATCTGCATCAGCCATTTCGCCGGGGCCATTAACGATACATCCCATTATACCAATCTTAACACCTTTCAAATGTGCAGTACGTTCACGAATCTTGGCTGTAGTTTCCTGGAGGTCAAACAATGTTCTGCCGCAACTTGGACAACTAATATATTCTGTTTTTGAAATACGGGTACGTGAAGCCTGTAATATTCCGAAAGAAATTCGGTTTACTTTTTCATTCGGACAATTGGGTGCATCAATCCACAAACCATCACCCAGACCATCAATAAATAATGCTCCTGCATCTGTAGAAGCAAATAAAGCGAGCTTTTCAGCATCATCAAAAGAATAATCTCTCTTTATGATTACAGGAACAGATAAATTTTGCTTTATCAATTCAAAAAACATCCTTCTTTGTTCTGCCATTCCATGTTCATTGCCGGTAATAATAACTAATACACAGGATTTATCTAATTTTATATTTTGGAAATCAGCATTAAACAAATCAGAAATATTTAAACGTATAAAGTTTATTTGAGATGATTTATTTGTTGCAATTAAATAATCTTTTATTTCAAACAATGGATAGCAACGAACGAATTCTTTCTGCCACGATTTTGCATTGAGAATTATTCCAAGCGTGCCGGGGATTTCAAATTCCGGCATACTATTGCCGGTAAATATAAAATCACAAGCCTGATCCGATAAATTCCACTTATCAAGTTTGGGAGAATATTTATATCCAAAGGGTAAAAAGGAATCGGGAATAATATTTTTTTTGTAACTGATGTCGCCTATTACAACCGGTACTTTATGACCGCCTATGTTCAAAATACTTTTTGACGATCTTCTGGAATATTCAAATGGCGACCACAGATATTCGTTGTTTGAAACCGTTAGTGGAGAAAGTTCCGGTATTGGTTTTTGTAGTTTTTGCCTTTGATCGTAACGAGAAACCAAAGCACGTGCTACCGGAATTTCAAACTCAGGATCTTCTGTTAAAGAAACACGTATGGTATCACCAATTCCATCTTCCAGCAATGTACCAATGCCGACAGCTGATTTAATTCTGCCGTCTTCTCCGTCACCTGCTTCGGTGACACCAAGATGCAAAGGATAATTCATTCCTGTTTCCTGCATCTTGCTAATGAGTAGTCTGTATGCCTGCACCATAACCTGCGTATTGCTCGCCTTCATGGAAAGGACTATGTTATAGTAATTAT
>JAYURB010000125.1:0-4393 GCA_043756425.1 Bacteroidota bacterium | reverse complement strand
CTGTCGTTTGTGGAAATTGCGGCAAGATTGAATTTCAGTAACCCCTTTATTGCTGAACATGAGTTTAACAAAGCTTTTAATCAGTTTGAAAATATTGCCAAAGCACGCTTAATGGTGCAGGAAGAATCTTGAAATGGGTATAGAAGAAAAGCAATTAATTGACAGGTACCTGCAAAACAAACTAACCGGTTTTGAGTTGAAAAGCTTCCATGACCGAATGGAAACGGATTCAAATTTCAGAAAGAAGATAAGTTTTCATAATCTATTGATTGAATGCATTCAGGAGACTGAAAATAAAAGAGTAATTAACTCACTTCAAAACTATATTGGTTATAAAAAGCCTGCAGTACCTTTTGCTTTAAAATTAATCGTTACATTTTTCATCGTCACTCTTTCCGGAATCGTTTTATGGAATTATCTCGGTCCGGGTTCGACCGGGAATAAACACACTTATTTTTCTCTTGATTTCCTAAAGAGGAAAAAAGGTGTAGAATCCAATCAAATGTCGGTTGAATCAAAGGAAGACTATGATAAAAAATCAATTCCTGCTAAAATTGTTTTATCTAAGGATACTGCAAATGCCTTTGTTGAGGAATATGAAAATCCTTCGAGAGATTCCAACTATTTAGAGAATGAAAATGGGGAAGACATAGTGGTCAAAAAGGACCAAATGCTTGTTAGCATTTATCTAAAGTCCATTGCAATGGAATTAGACAGTTTAGGGAAAAAGGATACTAATATTACCGGTACTATAGCTGTATCTGATATGCTTAATCCTGCAGCTGATTTACCGGAAAATATTGTTTCTAAAACTGAGAATTACCTTGTTGAATTTTGGGTTTCGCCTGTAAATTATGTTGGGTATAAATTATCGGAGAACCGATTAATTCTATTTGGAATAGAAGAACCCGATGCTGTTGAACTTTATTCCGGTAAAAATAAGGTTTGGATGAAGTATGATCATAAATTTTATTATCTCGAACGCAACGATCAGTTTGTATCTTTGAGACTCAGCTCGGAAATTCCTATTCAAAAAAGATGATTCGTTTTTATAAATATCAGGGAACAGGAAATGATTTTATTTTGTTGGACGACAGGAATGAGAACTTTGCTTTTTCGTCTGATGAAATAAAAAAATTATGTGACAGACATTTTGGCATTGGAGCTGATGGTTTAATTCTATTAAGAAATAAAGGCGGTTTTGATTTTGACATGCTTTATTATAATTCTGATGGACTGCCCGGATCAATGTGTGGCAATGGAGGAAGGTGCGTTGCCGCTTTTGCGCATTCATTGGGTCTCACTACTAAAACTATTAATTTTAATGCCTTTGATGGAGGTCATCAGGCAGAGATACTAAAGGAAAACCCTTACAATGTCAGGCTTCAAATGAATGATGTAATGAAGATAGAAAGCAATGACCTTTTTGTTTTATTGGATACCGGTTCTCCTCATTATTGTTGCTTTGTTAAAGATGTAAGTGCAATTGATGTCGTCAATGAAGGCAGAAAAATTCGGTACAATGATCGATTTAAAAAGGATGGTGTAAACGTAAATTTTATTGAACTAAAGGGAACTGAATTATTGGTTAGGACCTATGAAAGAGGAGTCGAGGCCGAAACTCTTTCTTGTGGAACAGGAGTTACTGCTTCTGTTGTGGCAGCCTCCTTTACTAAAAAAATTAACAGTTCAAACTGTAAAGTAGTTACACCGGGCGGGATATTACGTGTTTATTTTTTAATTGAAAGTGATAATTATAAGAATATATGGCTGGAAGGCCCTGTTGAAGAGGTATTTCGAGGCGAGATTTAATACTTGCCGAATTTTTTCTTTAAACAAGTTTATGTTTACTGATTAGAAAATTTTGTTTCCTCTATTAAACGACTATTCGTAACTTAGTCGAAACTTAAAAATTGTTATGCAGCTGATAGGAGAGTTGATTCAATTGCGGGCTCTTGAACCGGCCGATTTAAAACTTTTATACAAGTGGGAAAACGACTCCTCATTTTGGAGTGTGAGTGGAACCCTTATGCCTTTTTCAAAATTTGTTTTGGAAGAATTCGTCAATCAGGCGCATCAGGATATATATACAAATAAGCAACTTCGGTTAATGATAGATTTAAGGTATTTTGATGAAGAGGATAACCTTTCTGATGATGTTCATTCCATTGGATGCATAGATTTGTTTGATTTTGATCCTAAGAATAAGCGGGGTGGAATAGGCATTCTTATTGCAAATAAGGCCGACAGGGGGCGAGGCTATGCTACGGAAGCCCTTCATTTAATGGTTGACTATGGTTTTGAGATTCTTGATCTACACCAGATTTATTCCAACGTTAGAGTTGATAATGAGAGCAGCGTAGCATTGTTTAAAAAGGTGGGCTTTGAAGTCACAGGATTGAAACAGGACTGGATTTTCGATCAGGGGAAGTATTATGATGAATATACAATGCAATTGATTAAAAAATAGTTTCATTGATTTTTACATGTGTAAATATTTTTTTGCATTTTATTTAATTGTTTTTTTTACATCCTGTCATCCGAAAGAAAATACTACCGATAACCGGCTTTATGCGTCATTAGAAGATTCAACTACATACGTTGGAATTCAAACTTGCAGGCAATGTCATCAGGACAAGTATGAAACGTTTATTAAAACCGGAATGGGTATGTCATTCGATCGTGCTACAAAAGGTAAATCGTCAGCAAATTTTTCAAATCATGAATTAATTATCGACAGTGTAAACAAACTATCTTATTTTCCATTTTGGCAGAATGATTCTCTAAAAGTTATTGAATTCAGAAAGGTTGGTAAGGATACTGTTTTCAAAAGGGTAGAAACGATTGATTGGATTGTTGGATCGGGACAGCATACTAACTCTCACTTAATGAACGTTAATGGCTATGTTTATCAGGCGCCCTTTACTTTTTACACTCAGAAAAGGAAATGGGATCTTCCCCCGGGATTTGAAGGTGGATACAGCAGTCGATTTTCACGAAAGATCGGATTGGAATGTATGTCATGCCACAATGCTTTTCCCGGAATGGAATTGGGGTCTGAAAACAAATACAATTTCATACCCAATGGCATTGATTGCGAACGCTGTCACGGACCCGGAAGCCTGCATGTAAAGGAGAAACAAGAAGGTAAGGTAGTTGACACTTCTAAATTCATAGACTATTCCATTGTAAATCCTGCCAAGCTTCCCATAAATTTACAACTTGATATTTGCCAGCGTTGCCATATTCAGGGTAATGCAGTGCTTGAGGAAGGGAAATCTTTTTTTGATTTTCGTCCGGGTATGAAATTATCGGATGTTATGAATATTTACATGCCCCAATTTACCGGTGAAGAAGATGCTCATATTATGGCTTCTCATGCGGAACGCATGAAAATGAGTAAGTGTTTTCTGTTTTCGGAAAAACAAGCGCTGGAGATTAATAAAAATCATCCAACATTAACACCCTACAAAAATGCCATGACCTGTGTTACCTGTCATGACCCGCATGTAAGTGTAAGAGCAACTGATAAATCTGTTTTTAATGCAAAATGTAAGTCCTGTCATAATTCAAAAATTATAATTGATAAACCTTCCATGACAGAGTCAGTTTGTAATGAATCTATAATTAAAAGGAAAGAGAACGGAGATAATTGTGTAAAGTGTCATATGCCGAAAAGCGGATCAATTGACATACCGCATGTTTCAACAACAGATCATTGGATACGGATTCCTTTAAAGAAAGATGAAATTCAAAAAATAAGAGAGTTTTCCGGACTTGTTTGCATTAA
The DNA here is from genome assembly GCA_043756425.1 of Bacteroidota bacterium. GTDB lineage: Bacteria > Bacteroidota > Bacteroidia > AKYH767-A > 2013-40CM-41-45 > JADKIH01. Next base: position 603 of record JAYURB010000125.1, on the reverse strand, counting down.
TAACAGTTCTGCAGGAAACCGTTCAAAAGGAGAAGCTTATCTTTCCTACTTTGAAAAATTTTCTAACAATGTTGCCTATCTTGATTCTGCAAAAAAATATCTCGACGACACTTCTCAGGAAAGTGTTGGTAAAAATTTCCAGCTACTAGTTCGTTGGGCCTTTTTAAAAAACGATTTTAAGAAAGTCACTGAATATGCAAACACCATCAGCGATCCAATTAAAACGCTAAATAAAAAGTCATATACAAACGATCATGCCTGGACAGCTTATAGAATTGGAGATTCATACTATGCTTTGGGAGAAAATGAGAAGGCAATTGAGTATTTTAGCAAAGCAACTGATTTGGCCCCTTATCAACCGGATTTCAGGAATAAACTTGCTGGAGCTTTACTTGATGCGGGAAAAACGGAGGAAGCCAGGAAGAACTATGAATTTATTCTTAAAGAGAATCCTGAATTCGTAAGTGCATATGTTAGTCTGGGCTTTCTTGTACTGACCCAAGAGCGAAATTCAGAGCTTGCAGAGTATTTTTACGACAAAGCACTTTCCTTAGATCCTGATAATATTCAGGCTTTACTCAATAAAGCGGGCTTGAAATTGTA
>JAYURB010000124.1:0-10981 GCA_043756425.1 Bacteroidota bacterium | reverse complement strand
GGAAAAGTTATGATTCCTGAATATTTAAATTCTTGCAGTCCGGGATTTGGTGAGTTGGGATCGTCGCAAGATGTGGTTAATCCGGGACAGGGATATGTAATCTCCTGACCGGAACCGGGAAGTAACGCTAAGGTATCGGTGAAATAACGATTGCAACTGGTACTTCGAAATTCAATTCCGGCACCGTTAGGATGACCCGAAGGTGAGCGGCAATCCCTGTAAAATGTAAGTTCAATTCTGTACGTATTTCCTCCAAGGCATGTATATGAAATATCAGAGCCTGCCAGGTGAGTAGCAAATGCTTTGCGAGGAAAAATGCCAACTGTGGCAGCTAATAATAAAAAAAGAATAATTCTTCGTAATAGATGTAACATGTCTCTATGGCTTTTCACAAATTAATTTGTGGAGTATCAGAATAATCGTTTCCTGATGTAAGATTTACTATGATTTTTACTATTTACTTGAATAAATGTTCCATGTTTCATTCATTTTCTATTAAAAAAAATAGTAAACCTTAAATTTTCAATAATATTGCATGAATCGAGATTGTTACAAAATCGATCAAAGTTTGCGATTTTTAACTGCAAAGTTTAGAAAAGGCTATTAAACGAAGATGAAAATTGAATTGTTAAATTATTAAATTTAATAGTAAGGAAACATCAAAAAAAAAGGAACCTCTTCAGGTTCCTAAAATTATGCATGTATTATTTTAGATCTACTTTAATAATCCCCTATTTTATTTTGTAATCGGATGAGGAATATCTTCTTTTAAAATTTCAAAATGGTCCTCCTCTTCTTTATATTTTAGAATTTGCTGGAGAGCATCGGGAACTACATCACTGCAAATGACAATAAATGAGCCTTTCTTCGCATTCTTTATAGCATAATCAATTGCCTCCAATTCACTTTGAATTACCTTAACTTTTTTATTCGGGTCATCACTATGAACTCCTTTCATCATTAAATCAATAATTTCCTTTTCCGTTCTACCCCTTAGATTTTTATCCTGCCTGATAATTATTTCACTAAACATTTGCGATGATAAGAAACCAAGCTGAATAATATCTTCGTCTCTTCTATCCCCTACTCCTGCAATAACTCCAACCTTAAGCTTGTTATCAAGTTTATCAAGGAATCGGGCTATTGCCTGAAAGCCTGCAGGATTATGCGCATAATCAACCATAACGGTGAAATTCTTGAATTGGAACATGTTCATTCTACCCGGTGTTTGTGTAGGAGAAGGAATAAATGTTTCCAAAGCAAGACGAATGTCCTCGACTTTAAAGCCACGCAGGAATCCCGCCAAAACTGCCGGTAAAACGTTCTGAATCATGAATACCGCTTTTCCGGAAAAAGTTAACGGTATGTTGATGACCTTATCAACACGGATTTTCCAGGTTCCTTTACAAATTGTAATGTATCCATTTTCTACGATGGCCGCTATCCCGCCATTTTCACAGTGGCGAATGATGCGTGGATTAAATTCATCCAGACTAAACAATGCAATATTGGCTTTAATGTTTTTTCGCATTTCGAAAACAAGATCATCATCAGCATTGAGAATACTGTAACCTTCGGGTAAAGCACTTTCAGCAACAACACTTTTAACGCGAGCCATCTCTTCAATTGTATTAATATCTTTTAATCCCAGATGGTCAGCTGCTACATTTGTTACAATGGCAATATCACAATTATGAAATCCAAGTCCTGCTTTCAGAATTCCTCCCCGGGCGCATTCCAGAACAGCGAAGTCTACGGTAGGATCTCTTAATACGAATTCCGTACTGAGAGGTCCTGTGCAGTCTCCTTTTTCAACCATACGGTTTTGAATATAAATTCCATCAGTGGTAGTAAAACCAACTTTATAACCCATTGTTTTTACTATATGAGCAATTAGACGAGTTGTTGTGGTTTTACCATTTGTACCTGTAACAGCAATAATCGGAATTCTTGCTGTGCTTCCGGGAGGATAAAGCATATCGACAACGGGCTCTGCAACATTACGGGGCAATCCTTCGGCCGGAGCAATGTGCATGCGAAAGCCCGGTCCTGCATTTACTTCCAAAACAGCTCCACCATTTTCATTAAGAGGAACACTAATATCAGGAGTCATAATATCAATGCCGCAAATATCCAATCCAATAATCCTTGCAATTCGTTCTGCCATAAAAACATTAAAGGGATGAACAATATCGGTTACATCTGTGGAAGTACCTCCTGTGCTTAGATTCGCTGTTCTTTTCAGATGAAGTATTTCACCATTGGGCAAAACACTTTCAAGTGTAAGACCCTTTTCTTCCAGCATACTCATGGTGGTTTCGTCAATTTTAATTGCTGTCAAAACTTTTTCGTGACCATATCCTCTGAGGGGATCACTGTTGACTTTTGCAACCAGTTGTTCAATGGTATGTTGTCCATCACCTGTTACTAATGCAGGAGTTCTTTTGGCACCGGCAATAAAACGATAATCAACAACCAAAAGTCGATGATCAAATCCGGTGATAAATCTTTCAACGATAACACCTCTTGAAATTCTTTTTGCATTAGCCAATGCTTCAACGGCAGTAGGCCAATCTTTTACATTAATAGTAGCTCCGCGGCCATGATTGCCTCCTACCGGTTTTAATACAATTGGATAACCGATAACTTTAACTGCTGTTTCAAGGTCTTCTTCGTCGTATACTACCCGACCTCGCGGCACAGGAATAGAAGCAGCTTCAAGAAGGTTTTTCGTCTCTTCCTTATCACAAGCAATTTCAACTGCTATACTGCTTGTTGTACTCGCAACAGTTGCCTGAATGCGTCTTTGATTAATACCGTACCCCAATTGAACGAGTGATTGTCTGTTTAATCGAATCCAGGGAATTTTTCTCTTTATTGCTTCTTCAACAATAGAGCCGGTTGATGGGCCAAGTCTTTCTTCTTCTCTGATTTCCCTGAGCCGTTGAATATCGGCAGGAATGTCGTAAGGCTGATTTTTTATAATAGAATCTGCTATTCTCACGGCAGCTTTAGCAGCAAAAATGCCTGCTTTTTCCTCCATATAATTAAATACAACATTATATACTCCATGCTGACCAGTGCTCCTGGTGCGGCCAAAGCCAACATTCATCCCTGCAAGAGTTTGTATTTCCAGAGCCAGATGCTCGATGACATGTCCCATCCAGGTACCTTCTTTCACCCTTTTAAAAAAACCACCGGGGTGCCCTTCTGAACATTCATGCTCGTACATTGTAGGGAAAGTGGACTCCAAACGATCGGATAAACCAGATATTTTATTGGTTGGAGAATCTTCGAGTTCTTCAATATCCAATTTCATTACTATAAGCTTATGCCTCCAAATGGACCAATAGTTAGGCCCACGCATGGCTCTAATGTCAATAATTTTCATAGTTTAAGGCAGTTTCGTCTTATTAATTTTTTTCAAAGTAGAGAGTTTTTACCAAAAGGCAAAAAAAATATTTTATGAAGGTAGAAAAATAGGTAATTGTTGGAAAAAAGCGTTGAAAACTATCTATCATTGGGGCCTCTATCCTTAGGGTATTTCTATCTTTGCCAAAAGATAAGAAATTTCAAGTTATGATCCCAAAAGGAAGACTAATTGCAATTGGTGGTAATGAAGATAAAGGAACAGAACCGGAACCTAATTTCATCCAAAAAAACAATCTTAATTTTTTCGAATTACAGATCCTAAGCCGAATCGTTCGTGAAGCGGGTGGACACGATGCATATATAGAAGTTATTACAAGCGCATCTTCCATTCCGGATGAAATTGGACATAACTACATAAGTGCATTTACGAAATTAGGATGCAAGAACATTGGTGTAATGGATATCAGAAAACGTGAAGATGCAGACAAACCTGAAATGCTGCAACGTCTACGAAACTGTAAAAGCGTTATGTTCAGCGGAGGAAACCAACTCAGACTTTCTTCCATATTCGGTGGCACAGAATTTTTAGACCTCCTCACAGAACGTTATCAAAACGAAGAATCTTTTGTGATTGCAGGTACCAGCGCAGGAGCTATGGCTATGTCTAATACAATGATTTATCAGGGAAATAGCTCTGAAGCTCTTCTTAAAGGCGAGGTGAAAATTACCACAGGATTAGCATTTATACAGAACGTAATCATTGACTCACATTTTGTTACTCGAGGCCGATTCGGTCGGTTGACGCAGGCTGTTGCTGCCAATCCTTCTTGTATTGGAGTAGGTTTGGGTGAAGATACCGGTGTATTGGTTCGGGAAGGAAGATACCTTGAAGCAGTAGGAAGTGGTCTTGTAATAATAATTGACGGACATAATATCAGACACTCAAACATTGCTGACTTAAAAGAAGGTTCACCGATATCGATTGAAAACCTCATCGTACACATTCTTACAAAAGGTAATAGTTACGATGTAAAAGAGAGGAAGTTTTATGCAGAAGTCGCTGTTCCCAGATAAGAGCTTGTATTTTAAGAAAAGTGAAGAAAAAAGTTAATTTTTTTTCATAAATAATAAATAAAACATATTCATTTAATTTTTTTGATTGAATCTATTTCATCTATAAAAGGTAGAAATAATAGGGTTCTTCCCTGATTTCTGAGAACCCATTGATGAAATAAATTCTGAAAGTTGTTTAAAAAAGGTATATTTTTTAATAAAAATCAATCGATTTACCGAAGTTTCAAATTGAGACTGCCTGTAATTATTTTATTTGCCTTATTTTTCTGCCCAGATGCTTGGGCACAAGCACTAAAATGGCCCATAAGAAAATCGTCGGGAAATGTAAGTATTGTTGATTTTTCTCCTGCAATTCCGTTGGTTGGACCAACTATTTCTGGCTTTGGTGCAGGGGGTGAAAAAGACATTAATATAATGACGGACCCTTCCGGAAATATACTTTTTGTAACAGCAGTTGAAGGGAACAATAAAATTCAAATAAGAGACGGAAATTTGAATCCTATGCCAAACGGCATTAACCTTTTCGGCAATCGTTCAGTGTATGAATCTGCACTATGCAAAATGACATGTGATGTCAACAAATATATTTTTTTCCATTATACAACCAATTTTCCGCAGGATTCGCTTTTGTATTCTGTAATTGATATGTCGCAAAATGGAGGACTTGGAAATGTTGGACAAAAAAATGTTTTTATCGGAAGCGGATTCACCGAAGGCATGACAATTACTAAACAAATGAAAAATGGCTGCAGATATCTATTGATTCCCGGATTAAGCAATGACACCTTACAGCTTTATTCAATAATGATTTCCGATTTGGGAATATCTATACCCCTACTGCTCGACAATATAGTAATGCATGGCCCTATTTCAACTTCACTAGAAATTGAAGTTTCTCCCGATAATACAAAAGTCTGCGTATCCACATCTTCATCAAATCCAAACGACCCTGATTTAATCGTTTACGATTTTATTCTTGAAGCAGGAACAATTTCAAATAGAAAATTTTATAATGTTTCCAAAGACAAGGTTTGGGGTATTGAATTTTCGCCGGATGCTTCAAAGGTTTATTATCAAACCTTCACTTCAGCAAAGCCATCGGTTCTGGGAAGAATTGACTTAAACACAAATGTTAATGAAATCATTGATAGTTTAAGAAGTTCGAATCTGTCAGATATTGAGTTAGCCGGAAACGGCAAAGTATATGCATGTTCAAATGATTCTGCTTTCTACTTAAGCGAAATTGCAGATCCGGATAATCCTGTTCTGGCTAATATTCTATACACCAGGAATTCAATATTCATTGATTCCATTCCGACACTTTCAGCATTACCCAATGTCATTGATGGTGAACCAACCGGAACATCACACTTACCTACGAAGGTTGATTTTTCTGCCTATAATACTGCAGATTGCCAGGGGTATCAATTTGTTGAAAAATCCTGTGTAGGAACCTGGTGGCAATGGGATTTTGGAGATGGAGCAACATCAAATTTATCATCACCGGTTCATCATTATTCAACAGAAGGAAATTATGATGTGACTTTAAGAATACAACAATGTTCCGATACCGTTACTGTAAAATACAATTCATTTGTTACCGTAGCAGGAATTCCATTAAGCGTTTCATCCAATGCAATTGTATGCAATAATTCACCTCAAACACTTCAGGTTTCGGGAGCGGATAGTTATTCATGGTCACCTTCGACAGGATTAAACATCACTACAGGTCCACAAGTCATTGCCAATCCAGCCACTCCTATGGTTTATACCGTAATAGGTACAAATGCCTCAGGTTGCACAGGATCTGCTTCAATAACTGTTACACCTGTTACAATTCATCCATCTATACAGTTAATAGGGGCTTTAAATTTCTGCGCAGGCAATTCTGTGACTTTAACAGCATCAGGAGGAAATAATTATTTATGGTCAAACGGCTTAACTTCTCCTTCGATTTTAATTAATGCAGAGGGAACCTACTCCGTTAAAGTTTTTGCTAACGGCTGCGAAGTAACAGATTCTGTTTTTATCAAAGCAATCAATCCAATAAATGCAGAAATTTCAATTGCATATACTTCTACACCAATTTGCGAAGGCGGATCAGCACTTCTTACTCTGAAGGGAAACGGCATTGTATCAAAACAATGGTATAGAAATCACAAAGTATTGCCGGGTTTAACAGGGGATTCTTTAACAGTCACCAATGGAGGACTTTATTCAGTAATTGCTATCGATGCTACCGGATGCAGGGATACCGTTTTCACAATAGTTGATGCAACACCGGGTTTAAGGGCAGCTTATCATTTCACTCAGGAATTATGCACTAAAAAGTTTCACTTCATCAACACTTCAACCGGTGCAAATTCCTATAAGTGGTTTGTAAACCAGACAAAAATAAGTGAGATTGGAAATACCGATTACACTTTTCCGGAAAACGGTTCTTTTCTGGTTACACTTATTGCATCCAACAATACATGCAGCGATACATTTGTGAATAATGTTACAGTTGGCAAAACGGTACAGGCAAATTTCAAAAATGATTCACTTTGTTCTTTTGATAAAGAATTTAAAAATTTATCGGTTAACGGAATTAAAAATTTTTGGCAATTCGGAGATGGCAACTCTTCGAATGTAAATAATCCCATACACACTTATTCTTCGACAGGAAACTATTCCGTAAAGTTAATTACAGAAAATGCGGGTTGTCGCGACAGTATAGAAAAGAAAGTAACTATAGCCCAATTTGCTACTTCAGAATTTACATACAACGGCGATTCTTGCACGGGTGTGTACAGTTTCAGTGCAGCTTCCTCTGCTGCACAAACATATTCCTGGAGCTTTGGAGATCAAACATTTTCAGATTCATTAAATCCTCAACATACTTATTGGTTTGAGGGAGAATATAGAGTTCAATTGATAACCAACCCGAGAGTAAACTGTGCAGACAGTACAATTTTAAAACTAAGTGCTCCTGAATTACCGGTCAATCATTTGTACATTCCCAATACATTCACGCCTAATGACGATGGAATAAATGACAGGTTTCGAATATTCGGTTTCAGCAAATGCAGTGAAACGCATTGGGCAATTTACAATCGTTGGGGAAAAATAGTTTTCGAAACGAACAATCTCTCAGAAGCGTGGAATGGAAAATTTCAGGGCGAAACGGTGCCTGCCGGATTATACTCCTATGTAATAAATGCGAACGGCGAATTCAGGCAAGGAACGATATTAGTATTATTATAACTCCTGTCTTTTCTTAAAAAATATATGAATGTTTGATAAAGGTTAATATTAACCTGCATTTTCCGGTTTCTTCTTTAAATCAGACCAGACTGCAAATGCCACAAACAACAATATTAACAACGAACCGGCAAACGATACTTTTTCACCGGTAGTAATTACTTTGGGTTCAAACTTGAACTCAATTGTATGATTTCCCTGAGGAACTCTCATTGCCCGTAAAATATAATCAGCTCTAAAATAATCAGCCGGTTTTCCGTCAACGTAAGCATTCCATCCTTTATCATAATATATTTCAGAAAAAACAGCCAATTTTTCCGAAGTTACTGAAGCTTGATAGGTAAGATGGTTAGGTTTATATTTCGTAAGTATTATAGAAGAAGATGAATCAGGCGCTTGATTGTTAAAACCTTTAAGTTTATCCTCGAATTGTTGATCAACAAAAGCCGTAGACTTTGGATCAAAATTTTTAATTGCCACAATTTCTGCATCAGCATTAGCAACCATTTTTACACCATTTACAAACCAGGCATTCCCCAAGGCTCCTCTGTTCAACAAGGGAGGAGCTTCAGCATTGTAAACAATGTATTTCGTATTCATCATGTTTATTACCGGCTGTCTATAAATAGTTCCTTCGTTGGATGAATCAGGTTTTTGCATTACCATTCTTAAAACAGCAAGCTCCTCTGTCAGACAGGAATCAATAACTTCTTTATATCGCTTTAACTTAGCACCATGGTAGCCTCCAATTGATTGATGATAGTAAGAAGTACTCGCATCGTTAAATGTATTGACAGCAATATTTAATACGCGATAACTTGAGGAAGTGTCCTGTAATATATATTGATCAGCTTGTGTCATTGGGTAAGGTATAGCATTTGCTGATTTTTTAACGAAATCATCTTCTTGAAGATACCGGCGCCCAACCGGAGCAAGATCAATAAGAATAAGTGCAAGTAATCCAAAAATAAAAAACTCCTTTTTATACCGGAATTTGAGAAATGTCCAGATTAAAGCAGAGGTAAACAGCAAAAGCATCAACGTTCGCAAAGCATCTGACTTAACAATATGTTCCCGCGCTGAACTAACAGCACTAAAAAAACTATCCAGCAGTTCCTGAGAGTTTTGTTGACCTTTCACTGATTGAGCTACCTGGTCGTATTCATTTGAAGTGTAAAAACCGGTAAACATTCCGGGTGCAACAGTAATCAGGAAAGCAATTCCTAAAACACCTGCGAATGCATAAATAAGTTTCTTTTTATATACTTTAAAAAAATCCTTTTCAGTAACCATTTTGTTAACAGCTATTATTGCCAGCAACGGTACTGCAAAAGCAGCAATAACCAATATCATGGCTACTGCTCTGAACTTATCATAACCCGGAACAAAATCCAAAAAAAGGTTTGTAAAACTCATGAAATTTTTACCCCAGCTAAGGAGAATAGAAAGAGCTGTAGCGGAAAGGAGCCACCATTTTATTGACCCATCAACAACAAAAGCACCAATAACAAAAAGCAAAATAATAATTGCTCCGATATAATACGGTCCGAGAGTAAATGGCTGATCGCCAAAATAAGAACCGAAGCTGCCAACATACTGCTTGAAATTAGGATCGACATCTTTTAAAGCATCTTTGTTGTTTTTAGAAATGGGTTCACTGGCGCCTCCTTTAAAATCGGGTATGAATAATGTAATTGTTTCACCAATTCCATAACTCCAATCCGTAATATAATCTCTGTCAAGTCCTGAAGTTTGATTTTCTTTATTGGAAGTGAGTTCAGAAGGACCGCGGGTAGAATATTTTCCATATTCCTGTGTAGCCCATAGATTTGTAATGGAAGAAAGTATAGCTAATGCTGCTCCTATACCCAGGAAAATTGAACTTTTAATAAATGCAGCAATTTTTTTCTCTTTGTAAGAGCGAACAAATTCCAAAACAACGAAAATAATCACCGTAAGCATAAGGTAGTATGTTATTTGAAGGTGATTAGCATAAAGTTCGAGCGCGAGAAAAAGTGATGTAATGGCTGCACCCAGTAAATACTTCCCTCGATAAGATAAAATGATGCCGGCCACTACAGGTGCCATATAACCTATGGCATGTGCTTTAGTGTTATGTCCTGCCTCAATAGCAATCAAAAAATAACAATTAAAAGCAAAAGCTATAGAACCTACTATTGCAATCTTATTGTCTACTTTGAGGGTAATTAGTAGAAAATAAAATCCAATCATAAAGAGAAATAAAAAATTACCCGGTGCCGGCAAACCAAATGTAATAACTCTATCAATATATTGAATAAGATTGGCTGAATAAACCGCTGCAATCTGATAGCCGGGCATTCCTCCAAACATTGAATTCGTCCAATACGTATCCTCACCGGATTTTTCCTTGAAATCCATGATTTCTTTTGACATTCCTTTCCAGTTGTTAATATCACTCTGACGAAGTTCCTTTCCATTAAACAATGGCGAAAAATAAATCATCGTAATAACAACAAATGCTGCAACAGCAATAAGATGTGGGAGGTATTTTTTCATATCTTTTTTATCAGGTGCGAATATAAAGGAAATATTGAAGATTGTCCTCTGAAAATCTTACAATAATCCACAATTATAGGAAAATACCTGCTGTGAAAATAAACAACCTGATAAAGTTAATTCCTTATTATTCTAATATAATATACTTAGTAAACAGTTTTTAAACTGAAAATGAATTTCGGAAATTTACCGCTCTGTTTCCCTATTCTCTATGTCAACAATTTAGTATTTGAAAAAACAAATCAGGAAGTCTATTACTATCCAACAAATGAGGTGGTCGCAAATTGCGACCACCTCTGAAAAGCAAAAAAATGAAAACTAAAAATTCGAAAGCATTGATACCGGACGAAATTATTTTGAGTAAAATTATGGCACTTCGGGACAAAAAAGTTATGATCGATAGTGATCTTGCAGGATTGTACGGCATCTCAACCAAGCGATTAAACGAACAAGTTAAAAGGAATTTAAAACGATTTCTCGACGACTTCATATTCAGAATTACTACTGAAGAAAAAGAATTGATAATTGCTCAGTTTCCACACTTAGCCAAATTGAAATTCTCAAAAGTATTACCCTATGTCTTCACTGAATACGGTGCTGTTATGCTTGCAAGTGTCTTGAATAGCGATAAAGCTATTCAAGTAAATATTCAAATTGTCAGAACATTCACGAAGATTCGAAAATTACTCGCTGACAATACAGAACTTAGACTTGAAATCGAAAAAATTAAGAAAAAAAATTGATGTTCATAAAA
>JAYURB010000123.1:0-4401 GCA_043756425.1 Bacteroidota bacterium | reverse complement strand
GTTCCGGCTGGTTTTGCATCTGTAATATTTATTCCCCCGGTAACCGGACTTACATTTAATACACCTGAAAAATCACCAACCACTTTCGCATTTAGTCTCGTCAAGCCGGTTGGTGCTGTATCAGGAAGTAAATAAATATTTCCGCCGGCTACAACAGATGTATCGTTATACATACCCAAAGTTTGTACAAGTCCTTCGCCCTGAACTACAAAATCATAATTCTTTGTACCGCAATGAGCATATTCAATATGTACTCCTGCATTTTTTATTCCTGCAGATGTTGGTGAAAATAAAACATTAAAATTAGAATTGCTTCCGCCAGGAATTGTAAATGGAAAAGAAATGCCGGAAATAGAAAATTCGCCGGAATTCAAACCAATCATATTTATATTGCTAATGGTTAATGGTGCAATACCTAAATTATAAAATGAAAAAGAATGAACGAAAGTATTTCCTGTAGGTACAATACTAAAATCTGTGTTATCGGTTAGACTTACATTCGTCCGTCCGTCAATAATGTAGTTCAATAATCCTTTAACAACTGCTCCACTGTCATTTCCCAATAACAAAGAAATTCCACTCGATCCGGTATTGGTTGAAAGAATGTCTTCCCGGCTATCACTATTAAAATCGCCAACTGTCAGCGATAAAACGTTGTATCCAATATTTGCTGTGGTATTTCCTGCAAAACCGCCGGCACCATTTCCTGCAATAAAATAAATCCTATTAATATTTTGTGCTGCTGCTATGTCAGCAAAACCATCACCATTAAAATCTCCTGTTGTTACTGCCACAGGGGGCGCCCCAGAATTAATTGTCTGGCTAATCACAAATCCTCCTGACCCATTACCGCTTAAAACTGAAATTGTATTTGCTCCGGAATTAGAAACTACTAAATCCGAATTACCATCATTATTAAAATCTGCTTTTGCAATTGATGAAGGATTAACTCCCACAGAAACATTAGTATTTCCTGAAAAGTTTCCTAAACCATTTCCAAATCTGATTGATACATTGCCTCCCGTTTTATTAGCCGTTGAAAAATCAATAAAACCATCGTTGTTGAAATCACCCGTGACAATACTAACCGGTCCCGTACCCACAGCCACTGTTGCAACAGTAATAAAAGATCCGGTTTGAAGTCCTGCAAGAACTGTAACGGTATTCGCAGCATTATTTACAGTAGCAATATCTGTCCTCCCATCATTATTAAAATCTGCGGCAGCGATAGCATAAGAAAATGAGCCTGCAGCAAATGTTAGCGTATCCAAAAATCCTCCGGCACCATTTCCAAGTCTGACATAAACAGCATTTGCATTATTATTACCGGCAAGTATATCCTGACGTCCATCATTATTAAAGTCACCAATTGCAACTGCAAGAGGGTTCGGCCCCATATAAATACTTGTAGTTGTCCCGAAACTCCCATTTCCTGTTCCTAATTTGACATATCCTGTACCGGCTATGTCCTGAATTCCGTCGGCATTAAAATCGGCAATTGCAACACCATAGGGTGCAATTGTTCCTGTGTAGGGAATACTAGGATTAAACATTCCCGGACTACAAACAGTATTGGTGACATGCAATATAAATGTTTTTAGAGAAAGCGTGCCGGAAGAAAGAGTAATTATATAATCACTTGCCGGCTTCGCATCGGTAATTTTTATTACTCCTGTTAATGGATCCAACGTAATTACTCCATCAAATTTAGACGTCGAAGAAACACTTACCGGACTTGTATTGGATGGCGCAGCATCAGGAGTGATTGTTAAATTACCACCTGCGTAAACAGAGGTATCTCTGTAATTTCCGATTAAAGGTAAATTCGGATTTACCCCTGTTCCGCGAATGTCAAAATTGAAAGTCGATAGCGGACAGTTATTTTGATTGATTTGAATGCTTCCGAATTGATTACCGTTAGCATTCGGAGCAAATTGAATATTAAAAGATATTGATGCATTGGCATTAATTGTTGCAGGCAATGCTATTCCATTTAAAGAATACTCTGCAGCATTAATTCCTGAGACTATGATACTATTTATTGTATTCGCAAATGGACTAATATTTTTTAATGAATATGTCTTCATAAAAAGATTTCCCTGATAAACATTTCCAAAATCAGTATTATTTGAAACAGAATAAACAGTATTCCCATTGGGAATACTCAAGGCATTAGAAGTTAATTGAAATATATTATCTGTCGATAAAAGAACAGATATTTGATTTCCTGAATAATCAGGAACAATAATATCTTGTCTGCCGTCGTCATTAAAATCTCCTACTGCACTGAAATAGGGTGATCCAATACCTACGCTATACGTAGCTGAAAAGGTTCCATTCCCTATTCCGTATTTTATGGCGAGCGAACTAGACAAGTTTCTTCCACAGATCAGATCTTGAATTCCATCACTATTCAAATCGCATACAGTAACAGAAGAAAGATTCGAGGCAGTAGTTAAATTTGCTGTGTTTGAAAAATTACCCAGTCCATCACCAAAACGAATGGAAATATCCGGTGAAGACCAATTTGTCCCTACCAGATCCTGAAATCCATCACCATTAAAATCACCAAGAGCAAGACCGAATGGATTTGTCCCCGCGACAAGTGTAGTTGTACCGGTAAAACCTCCTGCTCCATTACCTAATCGTACAGATATATTACCGGAACCATAATTAGTTGTAGCTATGTCCCTATTTCCATCGTTGTTAAAATCACCAATTACGACAGTGCGGGGAGTGGTTCCGACACTTACATTTGTACTTCCTGTAAATGAAGTACTTGTTCCATTTCCCAATCGGATAGATACATTGGCAGCACCGGCATTAGCACAAGCGATATCAGGAAAGCCATCATTATTGAAATCACCTATTGCTACACTGGAAGGATTGGTAGCGGTAGTAAAAGAAAAAGCACTGCCAAATGCTCCTGCTCCATCACCGAGTCTGACAACAAAATTAGATGCACCCCAATTGGCAACAACAATATCCTGGTTGCCGTCACCATTCAGATCACCAATGGCTGAAGCAATTGCATTTGTTCCGGATGCATAGTTAGTCCCACTTGAGAATCCACCTAACCCATTTCCTAAACGGATAGAAATATTTGCAGAACCGTAATTGGAAGTAATTACATCTTGAAAACCATCCTTATTAAAATCTCCTACAGAAACGTGATACGGACTGGTTCCCATAGAATAATTCGTTTGACTGCCAAAAGTAGCCTGACTGCAATTGGGATTGTTTACCGTTAAAGTAAAAGTTTGAATAATTCCTGATCCTGCATTTATCAATATACTATAAACACCTGCAGGCTTTGGGTTAACAATTCTTACAACTCCGGTTACAGGATCGGCAGATAACAATCCGGTAAATGATGAAGAAGTTGTTACAATGAGTGAAGTAGTTCCAATGGGTATTGTATTAGGAACAACGATAGTGTCGATTCCTGTGGTAACTATCATTGGCTGATAAGTGCCAAGGGTTGGGATAGCGATTGCTTTCATCAACGGCAAAAACAAAAACAACAGAATAAATACATTAATACAATAAATGAATTTTATTTTCATTGAATGACTAGTGTTACTAGTGGTTATTAATTTCCCGATTGGTACCGATGCTTTACCTGCAAAATATAAGTAAAATAATTCATATATTAAAATGATCAAATTTATTATTTTAAAACAAAGCAAAACACATCAATAATAATTGGCCAATCCTCAATTTTGAATAATAAATCCCAAATAGACAGCCAAGTCCGGCTCAAATAAGGCTTTTCCATTGCATTGTTTGAAGTGAATTAAACTTGGCAAAATTTTAAATTAAAGATTGAAGTTTTATTAGTAAAAATCCGATAGCAATCGGAGGCAGATTGAATATCTTACATATTTCTGATAGTTAATCGTCAATCGAAGATCATTCAAATAATTAATTAACAATAGCAGATTTAAGATCAAAAACATCACGGATGCATCGAAGACAACAAATAAGAATAAGAATTTTCCATTAGCATATAGTCAAAAGATTCTACTATTCCATCGCCGGTAAGATCAGCAGGAGTATAACCGAGGGATGTTACATAGATAGCCTGCTCCATGTAAAAATAATCCCTAAACTGAATGAATCCATCTTGCTGGCCGTATGAATTAATATTATCACCACTGATATCTCCACTCCACAAAGCAAAATTTCCATCACCCAAATCAAATAGATTATTACCATATGCTTGTGGTAGAGAATCTGTGAAAGAATAATTTATTACAGAGTCATTAAAAAATACTGGGGCTCCACTCCATGTTTCTAAAACGTTTCTATGACGGGTAACTACATAATAACTGCCTCCCAAGGTGCTGAATGGAAAATTAAAGCTTGATACGCCATAAATGTCAAGCGTACCGGAATCGG
>JAYURB010000122.1:0-4406 GCA_043756425.1 Bacteroidota bacterium | reverse complement strand
ATCGCTCCATCCAGACTGTTGAAAGCAAGATTTAAGGATTGCTCGCACAAAGCACAAATGTCTGATGGCTGTTTTTCCCCTTTGGTGGATTGACTATGGAGAAGCATAGCTTTTACAATTCCATCGGCTCTTTTACCATGGTCTTCAATTCTGGAAAGGTTAAATTTAAGGTCAGAGATAATATCCAATTGCTCTTCATTGTCCTTTGCAATAATAATTTCATCGGCTAGCTCCTTGGATAAAGAAGAAAAGTTATTGATAAAATTAAGTGGGTTCTGAATTTCATGGGCAATACCGGCAGTGATTTGTCCAAGAGAAGCCAGCTTTTCCTGTTGAACAAGCTGTTCCTGCGTCCGTTTCAATTCGTTTAGAGTTTTTTCGAGGTCGATATTTTTTTTTCGCAGATCGCTTGTTCTTTCTTTAACAAGTTTCTCAAGTTCCATTTGTTTCTGCCTTAACTGGCCTATAATCTGCTGATTTTGATTTCTTAATCTCTTCAGCATAACCTTAATAATATCCCGTGTAATTTCCGGATACTTATTAATAATAGCATAGAAATCAACCTGTAATATATTTCCTATTATAGAAGGATCAATCGTAGTAACAGATAAGGACCTGGGCTCATCATCCAAAAGAGAAAATTCTCCAAAAAAACTGCCCTCCGTTAAATTGGCAATTGAATATTCTTTATCGTGAACCTTCACCTGACCTTTAAGGATAACATACATACTGCTTCCTTTATCGCCCTGTTTAATGATGCTCTCATCAGCATCCAGATTGGATATGAGCATTTTTTTTCCTAATTCCCTGACAACTTCCAGTGGAATATTTCTAAATATTTCGACCTGCTTTAGTACGGAAACAATAAATTCAAAAGGAATCTGCTGGTCTGACATAATTTTTTTTCCAAAATTGAAAATGTAAATATATTAATTTTAAATTTGACAAATGACATCCCATCAAATACTTTTGGATATACAAAGCCGGATGCTTGATATACTAAAACAGGAGCTTCCTCCTGAGCTTTCGTATCACAGCTATGAGCATACACTGGATGTATTGAATGCTGCGGAGCAAATCGCAAAAGGAGAAAATGTAAGTTTGGATGAAATGTTATTATTAAAAACCGCTGCCGTATTTCACGACATGGGCTACATTCACTCCAGGGAGAATCATGAACAAAAAAGTTGCTCAATTGCCCGAAAGATCCTCTCATCTGAAGGGATTAAAGCAGAAGCAATTGAAAAAATATGTGAATTGATACTTGCTACCCAGGTTCCGCAAAAACCGAAAGATAAACTAGGTCAGATAATTTGCGATGCAGATCTTGATTACCTGGGCAGAGATGATTATTTTCCAATTTCTCAAAATGTTTTCAAAGAATTTAAATATTTTGGACTACTGCATGATGAGAATGAATGGAAGAAGATGCAGGTAAAATTCCTTGAATCACATAAATATTTTACAAAAACAGCAAATGATTTAAGAAATAGTAAAAAAGAAGAAAACCTGATTAAGATTAAGAATAATGATTTTTGAATCATGGACGCATAATTGCTCTGGTATAATAGACAGCGTTTTCCATAATAGAATAATCTGACGATTCAACAATATTATCACCGGTTATGTCCTCTGGAACGTAACCAATACTCGTTATATAAACAGCATTTTCCATATCTGAATAATCCTGAGATTCTATTATTCCATCCTGAAAACCTACACCTACATTCGGATCTGAAATGTCACCGCTAAAGATTGCCCATCCCATTTGGTCATATGTTTCAATCATGTTTGCGCCATATGCCATAAATTGATTTACTGTAAAATCATAATTAGTAACAGCTCCAATAGTAACAAGATTTGAGCTCCACGATTCAATGGAGTTTCTATGATTAATTTTAATGTAGTATCCATTTCCTGAGACAACCTTGCCTCCAATACTTGCAATGGTACTTCCATTCGTTTTTAAAATTACAGCCTGTGAATCTGCAACTTCAAAAGTCACAGGACTAACAAGGCTGATTTTAACTGTATCAACATCATTTGAATTTCCGGAAGTACCATGACGGAATAAACAGCCACCAAGCCCGTTATTATCCATTAGTCCATTGCCTGTGTAAAATCCTTCGATGAAAACCTTTGTGTTGAGGGTGAGCCTTGGTTTAACAATCAAACTACCATTTACTTTAATCATAGAATAATTGGGATCAGCGTTCAGGACAGCATTGGGTTGAATGGAAAATGTGCCTATGGGAATATTATTTTGATTTATGGTATTGTTAAGATTATCCTTTACTATGTATGTTGGACCTGAAGCAAACATGAAATTTATTGAATCATTGTATTGAAAACCCAATAGATCGGACTTTAAATTCAACGGTGAATTTTGATAGACAGAGGTGTCGCGCGCCTTTAATGTAAGTGGAGCGGGAAGAATAGTTAAAGATCCCAAGCCATACGTAATATCGAAATTGCCCGATAAAAATGCCGCAGGTACAATGGTTTGTAATCCGGCATGAAAACCGGTAATAAGGTTTGCTGATTTGAAAAATATTGAATCGTTTGATGCAATAATTAAATCAGAGGTGTCAATTACCATTATTACATTACCATTTGTACTATCGTTAATTGTTATGGAATTCAATACACCTCTTCCATTCAGTACACCTCTGCCGTTCAAAACTCCCCTTCCATTCAATACACCTTTACCATTCAACACACCTCTGCCATTTAGCACCCCTCTGCCATTTACCAGCTGCGCAGTATCGGGAGAAACCTGATAATCAAAAATAGATTTTGGAGAAACATCAATTGCAATGGTAGTATCGTAGGTAAATGAATTGCCCAAAACAGGTCTGTTCAAAACTCCTCTGCCATTCACAATGGATCTTTCAGTTACAAGCACTCCAAGGCCCGATAAATCCGAATTCAATACACCTCTGCCATTGATCAATTCATATCTATCGACAACCACTAAAGAAGTGTCCATAGAGGAAAGATGAGTATTTTTAATAGAATTAAGGAAAGCTGTCTTTTTACTTATATCAATATTTGCATCATTGTATACATAATTAAAATGAAGGTCTTTAATTTTATTACCATAGGTAATTGTTGTATCCCTTGGAGAAATTGTAATAGGCATCTTATTGATTGAAAAAATTCCATCCTTAAATTCATAGGTAAATTGTTCTAACAAACTTGCCTGAGCGGGAATAGTAGGGATAAGGGGAGCTATTGAAGGTCTAATCAAATATAAACCGATTACACTTGTATCGTTCACCTGGGTTGTGATAGTAATATTTGTCAGTCCAAGATCCTGCAAGGAATAAACGGTATTCAGATAAGGAATATTATCGACAAGAATAGTCAGTGTTAAAACGGGATTTTTTTCTCCATATTTTTTGGTTTTGGAATCAGCAGTAACGGTAATTTTCTTTCTGCTATTTTCAAGAAAAAATTTCGGATCAGAAAATCCGCCGTCATTATTAAGTGGTGAAAGCGGTGGGTTATAAACCTGCACAGGAGGATTTCCAGTAAAAACAGGGATAGATGCTGTTATTGTTGAGGAATTAACGAAGGTTGTTGGTACAGCAACTCCTCTTATATAAACAGTTGAAGCGGGAACAAAATATTTTCCTATAAGCGTAGCTGTAAAAGGAAGCTTACCGGGGATTTTAAGAGGATCTTGTATTAACTGATTAATAAGAGGTCTGGGTGCAACAAAGGTTTGCAAGGCCGTATCTGCACGTAAAAATCCAAAGCCTGAATTATTGTCAAAGCCTGCCGGACCCATATCTAGTGCTGTATTTCGCAATAAATTTCTAAGGCTATCGGGATGAATTCCATTTTGATAATATTTCTTTTTTGCGGAAATGATAAGTGCACCAATGCCGCCTGCATGAGGAGCAGCACAGGAAGTTCCAAAAAAGTTGGGGAAAGCATCACCATCAATATTTTGACTTCCGAAATTAACAGTGGTGTTAACTCCATTGGGAGCAACAAAATCAGGCTTGGTTCTAACTCCTCCTTCTACATAAGCTCCACCTATGGAAGAAAAAGAAGCCAGTTCGGGAGGAGAAATTCCAAAAGCCGGAGTATTAGAATAAAGCGCTGCACCCACAGCCATGGCACCTGCGGCATTCGCTTGACCAACAATAGTCGATGATCCGGAAATATGTTCGTTAATGGTTAGGTCACCACGGAATACAACTGCAAACATAGTTATTACAGCTCCGATTGGTACTCCTTCCATCCGCTTTAAATATGTTGTATTCCGTGGTGACCTAACCATTAACGAACATATTTCCGGATCATCGACTATTGTTGTCAAGCGAATGCCGCAGGTGCCATGGCTGTGGGTGCAGCGCTTTATTCTAATACTCCGGCTTTTGGAATTTCTCCTCCCG
>JAYURB010000121.1:0-4408 GCA_043756425.1 Bacteroidota bacterium | reverse complement strand
AGCTTGCAGGAAAACATATTTATTTCTGTCCGGATTCCAAAGTTTACCATGTTGGCGGAGGATCGTTGCATAAAAGCAATCCCCAAAAAACCTATTTAAATTTTCGTAATAATTTACTACTGATTTATAAAAATTCACCCGTCGAAAAAGCCAAAAGCATACTACGGATTCGCTTCTTTCTGGATACTTTGGCATCCATAATATTTCTTTTTTCAGGAAGTTTTGCTGATTTTAAAGCCGTATGGAGGGCCCGCAAAGACTTTAAAAAGTTAAAAAGCAGCTATAAGCCCTACTTTGCAGGTAAAGCAGATAATTCTTTTAATGAAGACTTAATGCTATATCCTAAAAGCATTTTGTGGGATTACTACATTTGTTCAAGGAAAATATTTTCCTCTTTAGACCGGAAATAAGTTTTCCCCGGGGTTTTTCATAGTGTAAGAAAAGTCTCCATTTTGAATAACTTTTAAGGCAACAATAACTAAAACTAAAAGAATAATCCGGATTAAATCTAATCTCCGGAATAGTCTAATTTTATGGGAATTGAAAGTGTCGATATTTTAATTGAACGTGCGCAAGCTGTAAGAAACAGAAATGTAGCTCAGGCAATGACATTGCTGGAAGAAGCGCTTTTAATAGCTCAGGAAACACACTACAAAGAAGGCATGGCAAGGATTATTCGCGACAAAGCGGCTTGTTATCTGATCCAAAAAAAATACAAATTATCTCTTTCTGCATATACGGAAGCAATTTTGTTTTATCAGGATCTGAATGAAAAACATAATCAACTTGACTGTCTTCATGAAATCAGCGCTATTTATTGCAGACTGGGCGACTTTCCTGCATCTATGAATTTCATTCTTCAAAAACATAAAATTCATACGGAACTTAGCGATTCAGAAGGAATAGCTCATGATTTCAACGACATAGGTAAATTGTATGTCTATTTGAAAGAATATGAAAATGCCATTGAGTATTTTAAAAAAGCTTTAAAGATATTTGAAGGTCTGAAAGATAAAAGTCAGATGGTAAATTCATACTTTCTGCTCGGCAATGCTTATACATGGCAAGCTGATTTTGACCGTGCTTTGTATTATTTATTACGTGCATCCAATTCTCTGGAACAACTTCCCGATATTGATACCAGAGCACGTACGCTTGGTTGTCTGGCCATTCTGCATAATAAATTAAAAGAGTACGATAAGTCTATTACCTTTTTTAATGAAGCCCTTCATATTGCAAAAGACGGAGCATCAAATGCTGTACGAACACAATTAAAAAAAGGACTTGGAAAATTATACATTGACCTTACTCAATACGATAAAGCCATACAGGTTTTGACGAGCGCTTTAGAGCATGCTCAGGATTCGCCCATGGAAAGTCAGCTTGTGAAGATCCATCAGTTTCTTTCTTTAGCATATGAAAAAATTGTTGATTATCAAAATGCTCTACTTCATTTGCATAAATGCCAGGAACTGGAAAAGCTAATTACATCAGAAGAAATAAATCTGAAGACAAAAGCACTTCTTATTAAATACGATTTGGAGGAACTAAAGAAACAAAAAGAGATTGCCGAATTATCGGATAAACTTAAAGAACAATTTCTTGCCAATATAAGTCATGAAATACGCACTCCCATGCACGGTGTGCTGGGCATGGCTCATTTGCTGAATAAGACTAGTCCAACGAAAGAACAAGAAGAATACATTGATGCCATAAAAGTTTCCGCTAACAATTTAATGGTTATAATAACTGACATACTTGATTTTTCAAAAATCAATGCCGGCAAAATTGAATTCAACGAAAGCGAATTCAACATCCGTGATCTTGCAAAAGGTGTTATGCAGATTTTACGTACAAAAGCAGATGAAAAAAATATTAGTCTGGGCTGTACGGTAGATTATAAAATAAAAAACAAACTTTTAGGGGATCCAATCCGGTTGAATCAAATCCTGATGAACCTTCTGGGCAACGCTGTAAAATTTACGGAAAAAGGAAAGGTATTAATTGATTTAAAATTAATTGAAGAAAAAGAAAATGCATGTAAAATCCGCATAAAAATTTCTGACACAGGAATAGGAATACCGGAGAGTAAACAGCAAAGTATTTTTGAAAGCTTTGAACAGGCAGATAATAATAAAAGACGTTTTGAAGGAACAGGACTTGGATTAACCATTGTGAAACAACTTGTAGAATTGCAAGGCGGAATTGTTTCCGTTCGCAGTAAGGTAAATGAAGGATCGGAATTTACTGTTGATATGAACTTCAGTATTCCACAGAACCAGGAAAATCCTCTAATAGGTTTGCCCGCTGAAAAATTTGAACCACTGGATTTCTCTCATGTAAATTTACTAATCGTTGAAGATAACAGAGTCAATCAGCTGCTGCTAAAAAACACATTGAAAAAATTTGGTTTTGTAAATGCAGACGTTGCAGAAAACGGCAGATCCGCTTTACAAATGCTTTCAGAAAAAAATTATCATCTGGTCCTTATGGATATTCAAATGCCTGAAATGGACGGATATGAAATTACCAAAGAAATCAGAAGCAGGGTCCGTTTAGAAATGCGCAACATACCTGTTATTGCCATTACAGCTGAAGCTTTGGAAAAAGAAAAACAAAAAG
The DNA here is from genome assembly GCA_043756425.1 of Bacteroidota bacterium. Taxonomy (GTDB): domain Bacteria; phylum Bacteroidota; class Bacteroidia; order AKYH767-A; family 2013-40CM-41-45; genus JADKIH01. The sequence continues at coordinate 1,786 of JAYURB010000121.1, read as the reverse complement.
CTAAAGAATCGGGAATGAATGACTATGTGGTGAAACCTTATATACCTGAGGATTTATATCAAACCATTCTTAAATATATTATTCCCAATGTCGCCGATGTAGAAGCAGTAAAGAAAACTCAAACCGTTTCCGGAAAATCTAAAGAAGTCGGAATGTCCCTCGATTTCCTTGAAAAATTTACAGGCGGCGACATAGACCTGACCATTCAACTAATTGAAATATTTCTAAAACAGGTACCGGAAGCAACAGAAAAATTAACACAATCCATTTCTTCCCGCAATTGGAAAGAAACCCATGTAGTTGCTCATAAGCTTAAATCAAGCATTGCAATTTTTGAATTACAGGAATTAAAAAAGATCATAACCAATATTGAAGAATATGCCCGCGATGGCGAACACCTGAATGAAATACCACGTGCTTTTTCTGCTTTCCGTGAGGGAGCAAGACATGCAGTTAGGAATCTGGAGGCGGAGTTAAGGAAGTTGAAGAGAGAGAGGATTTAGCGGAGGCTTTAACAACTACAAAGTACAAAAAATCTTACATAAAAAATCGTTAATCATAAATCCTAAATAGTGTTATTTACAATTTATGATTAACGATTTTAGGTTTGCGAAGTGTTGGGTTTGTGATTTACGAAGCTCAATGTATTTCCTAATGCTTGAGTTTGGCACATTTCACAAGAATTATGTATATTTGACAAAACAGTTTTTATGACAGACTATCGAGAGATCATATTAATAAATCCTGAAGTAAGGTTTGGAAAACCCTGTGTTAGGAATACACGTATTTCTGTTTACGATGTATTAAGCTGGTTGGCTTCTGGCATGACGTCAAAAGAAATACTAGAAGATTATCCAGAGTTATCTGAAAATGATATCCATGCTTGTTTGTCATATGCAGCTGATAGAGAACATAGAACGAGAGTTGCTTAAATGAAATTACTTTTTGACCAAAATATTTCCTTTTTATAAAGAACTTGCTTGCATCGAAATCGATAATTAAAAATTAAGATTAACATCGCATTCCAACAGCCTTATTTTTTATTTTTAAATTTTGGAAATGGGAATTTTTGAGGTGTGCTTAAGCCTTCGAAAAATTGTTTATCAAGTTCGCTCATTATAGATCCAAATCCTTCAAAAGGGGAAATTACAATTAATGTGAAGCGAAATCATATCTCTAATGATTCAGAACGTAGTAAGATTTCAAATAGATTTTTGACTATCCATAATGCTTTTGGTGAAGAGGTTTTTAGAAAAAGTAATATTTTGGACGATTTAATTAATCTCAATATAGAGTTTTTGTCAAATGGTATTTATTTTGTAAAATATAATACTGGAAATATGAATTATATTGAAAGAATAGTTAAATTGTAACGATATGAACGCTAGAATTTATAGATTGTTTAAAACAACCTACATTAGTATTAGTGTATGTTTGATTATTCAAATTCCAGGTTATAGTCAAGATTTTTTCGACAACAACCCTGTTTGGAGAATTAATTCACAATGTGCCGAAAATACACCATCATGCATATCGCATAATGACTATAATTATTTTATTAATGGAGATACAGTGGTTGATGGACATTATTACAGAAAATTATTTAGATATGGTAATGGATATTACACGTGGTTAAATTCACCACCAACTCCACCTGACTGTATTGGTTCTTTTACAATAGGTAGCATGAATGTACCATACAACTTAATTCGGGATACATTAGAAAAAATTTATTTGTATGGTAATCCGGAATTGTGCATATACGATTTTAATTTAAACGTTGGTG
>JAYURB010000120.1:0-4409 GCA_043756425.1 Bacteroidota bacterium | reverse complement strand
AAATAATATAAGTGTATTCAAAATCACCATTAAAATCAAATTGCTTGATTCGGTAATAAGAAATCCCGTCAGGTGCATTGATATCGGTGAATGCATAGGTGTGTTGGAAACTCGTTGTTCCGCTTCCGAGTATCTTGCCAATTTTATTGAAAGTTTTTAAATCGAAACTTCTTTCCACTTCAAAGTAGTAGTTGTTAACTTCAGAGGCTGTTGTCCATTGCAGATAGTTATTTTCTTCTTCATTGTATCCGCCGAAATAGACTAGTTCAACAGGTAATGGAGAAGCAATAATATCAAAAGCATTTTGCATACACAATGGAAGGTTAGCCAATGACGGGGCGCCGTTAAATATGGAGAAAGTAGCATCCCATTCCCAATAAGCATAAGGAATATAAAGGGCGTCTAAATTATTTTTCACACATTCAGTATAGCGACAGCGACTGTCGTCGGCAGGAGCATATACCTTATAGCTTCCAAACTCACCACACCAGATTGGAACATTATACATAGAGGAAAAACTTCTTACTATGAGAAGCGAATTGTACAATGCCGAACATGTTCCATCGTAAGCATAATCATAAATGCTGTAATTAGTGAATGGCAGGGTAGGATTAACAAGAGGATTTGCCTGAGGCATTGTTGCCGGATCATACGGAAATGGAACACCGGTAGTACTTACAGCATTACTCACCCATGTGGCTCCCTGGTGAGTGAAAACCATGGGTTCGTAAAAATGAAAAGTATAAATAATATTTGCATCAGGAAGAACACCCATGCTAAAAAGCTGGTAAAGGCTATTATAATCGTTGGCTCCTACAATAAAAGTATGATTGGGAAGAATAGGACGCATGGTATTAATAATAGCTATTGCAGCATTTCGCCAATTCAAATCAGAAATAGCATTGGGTTCATTGTATAATTCAAAGAAAACCTTGTTAGGATCTGTGCCGGCTAATCGAAGGGCAATCTCTTTCCAGATATCAACTACACGGGGTAATTCTGAATTGTAATTAAAATCGTATAGATTTCCATAATGGTAATCAATGACCAAAAAAAGGTTATATTGATTACACCAGACAATTATACTATCAATGGCTTTAAAATAATTTACGCTATCGATAGTGTATGGAGCAATACGATCCTCCCATTTGTCAAAGGTTACCGGCAAACGAATAGTTTCAAATCCCATCGAACTTATAAGCTGCAATTGTGTCTTTACAGTTGGTAGGTAGCCAAGGTTCAGGTAGTCGGAATAATTGATAGCAGGGTTTCCCAACCAGTACTCATCAAGATAACAATAGTTCATGCCATCGTGTAGTTGGCTGGCCCGTGTCCAGGCAACAGATTGTGAATATGATTTGTGTGAAGAAAATATGAAAATAATAATAACAAGACATTTTATTGTCTTATTGAAACCAATATAAAGATTTTCTCTTACAAACATAATACTACTTCACTTTGGACTAGTTAGATCTTAAAAAAAATTGCGATTAAAATTTTATACCAGAAAATTTTAAAGCTATTTAATCTTACTATTTCAAAGGTAATTATTTTTCAATACAGTTTACATTTTAGACTTAATAAAGTATTAAACCTCTTATTATTTAAATGAGGCCTTTTAAGCTAAATCGAAGGAAAGTAATAAATACGGTAGATGCAAAGGCTTGAAATTAATAAAATTAACAAGTGTCTCTTAATTTCTTTTTTGCCGGATCATAATCCCGGAAATTCATTTTCAGTCCAAATTCTAAATAAATCAATAGGTTTTTGAAGTAATTTTGTACATTACCACCACATTTTTTTGTTCTATATTTTGATGAATCAAAACTACAAAATGGATGGGGGCGAAAATTTTTAAACTGCCCTATTTAAAGGCCTTCCGGAGCCAATTGAAAGAAAGTTTGAGCCCAAATAATAGGAATAATTCAAGATTTTTATTAATTTACTGTGATAGATAGTAATAATATTATTCCGGATTCATCCTCGAAAAGGCTTGCAAAAATGCCTCCTGCCCAAACTTGCTTACTGTTTCCGAAAAGCCAAAGGTAAGCTCTGTCCGTCCTTCCTTAAGTTGAATGAATATTGAATAAATAAAAATAATTTATTGCTTAATCAGTTTTAGCAGGCGACGGCGTAAAGGATTTACGGGATCTTTTAAAGCAAGCATATACAATCCTGCTGGTTCATTTTCCAATTCAAAATTTATTTCCATGGATCCTCTGCAAACAGTCCGGCCGGTTTTGATTATTTCTCCTATGGAATTCATTAGCTCATAGGATATGTATTCCGTTTTCTCATTGAGCAATTTTATATTCAAAGAAGAATGAAAAGGATTATTATAATAAAGTGAAGAGGCAAAGTTGTTTTCATTAATTGTACTGGAGATATTATAAAGATATAAGGCACTTTCAATAGAGGCTGGAGGTGGTGAAGCAGTATATGAAAAGACAAGCATGCCATTACTCGAATCATACCAATCATAACCTTTAACAATAGGCCCGGACGCTGCATAGTAAGTATAGTGCATCATAATAACATTCGTATAAGTATGACCGGGTGCCAGAAGTGTTCCCCAGCCGATACAATTAATAAAGTAACCAATATCGCCTATAGTTCCTGTTTGGAAAGATGTGTCATAATTATTTACACCAATTGACATTGGAAAAACAAATTGGGTTTCGGGATTTAAATAATATGAATAGCCCAATCCGGTTTCGTATAAACCTAATGCATTCAGTTGAGTGGAATTCAGTTCATAAAACCTATATACGGTATTCGGCAAAAATAGAATTCCGTAATTGGCTGTAGGAAATGAATCAGCATATATTGTTTGAACAGGATTAAAAATAGTTCGCGTTGAGATTGGATGAACATCAGGAATAAGCGTGCTGAAATCCCAGGTCTGATTGGCACCTTGTTGTGTAGTATCAATGGAAGAAAATGTAGATAGTCCTTTATAAGTATACGATGATCCAAAAGGAGCCATGTCTGTTGAAAGAATTACGGGCTGCGATAGCGTAATTAATTCCGATAATAATAAGCTAAGAAGTATATGAATTTTCATCAAAGGCATTCTTTACAAGGAGAATTTCATTAGAGATTTATTATTTCTCCTTTTGCCGTCAAGTTACAAATAAAATTATTGTTTTGGATAATGATATAGGATTATATTTTACATCGGCAATAATATAGTTAAATTCAATGTAGGTTGTTTTATTGGACTTCTTTGTTAATTCATTTAGTGGTTTTTGTTGCTCATAATATATTGTTGCGTATTAGGATGAAAGGTTGCCCAACTATGCCAAAATTCTTGATAGGCATTAATACTACGCAACTTCTTGGATGGTGTTGTTAAATTCTGTCCTGAAAAATTGTAGGTTGCACCATCAGAAAAAAGCGAATCGTGATTAATTTTAAAAAGTGTTTTCGAAGGTCTCTCAAAAGCAGCAAAACTTTTTTCGTCGGATGATACAACCAACACAATAGCTGTTGTTCCGATTGTATCATTAATAATGCCTTCCCTTTTCAGGTCATTCCAGTCAAATGCCTTACTTGAATTTCCAATTTGTATTCCAACTACCCACGATTTAGCTTTCCAGGATAAACTATCCGTACGGGTCAGACTACCTTTACTTTTTCCCTGCTCAAATCTTGCCAAAGAATCATATGTCATAATATAATTTTCGTCCGGTTGCATGACCTTCCCGTGAGGATACAGTTCAAACCATTTAGATACAGTCATCTGTTTTGCTTCTATTTCGGTTAAATATTTCCCCTTTAATTTTCCTGCAATGGCTTCGCCTGTTGCTTGCCTCCACCAGCTGCCCGTGCTTGCATCTTCAAACATTGCATTGAAATGATCCATGCCAACCAATCTGAAAATTTCGTTTTTACCATTTACAATGGGAACATAAACACGTCCGGTGCGACATACACTACAATATGTTACCATTACCGGCTTACCACCAACACTATCCCGAACCTGGTGATGATACGTCAGGAACTCAATCGGATAGGCCTTCGCTTCTCCATTGTTTTCAATGCCTATTACTTGTCTGTCACTATTCAATATGTTTTCAGGTTGAGATTTCAGTACAATATTTTCTGCTTGTAAAAACATCTTATCAGCTTTCATTTGAAAATTAAAAAGGTAACTGATTGCAAAGCCCAAAAGCAGAATTAGCAGTGGTTTCCATTTTCTTTTGCTTTGAAAAGCATTTTTACTTCCGGTGATAACCATTGCGATAAATATTATTCTAAACACCCACCGCCAGGAATAAAAAAAGAAAGCCAGATCAATACTATTCATCTGTTGACTTCCCGGCATTGGCATAATAAAGTAAACGTTCAAAATTTCGAAAAGTGAAAGTCCGGCCAAACCAAAGTAGAATAGTTTTTTCATGTTCATG
>JAYURB010000119.1:0-4410 GCA_043756425.1 Bacteroidota bacterium | reverse complement strand
ATTCTCTTGAAAGTGTCATTGTCGTCGAATGCGAAGGAATTGTTCTTGTAAACATAAACGACGCATTAAATTCTAATCATGAAACAGCAGTAGATTTTCTTTTGGCAAAGATCAAAGCACAATGGCCAAAAATAGATTTTCTTTTGTCGGGCTGGAGTGGAGCCGGCTATTTTCCCAATAAGGTACATTTTAAAGGTAAAGATGATATAGAAATTGGCAGGGTAAGGGAACAATATTTCGCTGATAATTTCTGCCGTTTTACAAAATACCTGCAACCTGAAATTGCCATAGCATTTGCTCCGGGTTTTGTATTACTATCAGATGAAAACCGCTGGATTAATGAAATTAAATTTCCGAGAAGTATTATCGAAAAATACTATTCAGAAAATTTTGAAAAAGAAAGTGGCATTCAATTTCCGCTAACCTATCCCGGTGATTATTTCACGGATAAAACATTTAATAAAAAATCAAAATATCATATTGATAAAAGTGATGCCGACATTTATGGTAACTTAAATGAAGCTTTAGCAGAACAAATCATCACAGCCAATGAAATTAAATGGGTTGAGGAGGATGAAATGGCTTTGCTAATAAATAAACTATCGTATTGGCTGAATAAAAATAAATCCTTGTACCATTCAGACGTATTGCAAGATGCCACATTCAGCATTAATTTAATAGATCTTCAACAAAATAACTACCTGAATGTTATTATGGAAGGCAATACATTTAAGATAAACAGAAATATAAATCCCTGCCCGGAAGACAGATTAATTATCAAGACCAAAGCTCTTTTACTTTCAAAAAACTTTGATAAAGTCTGGGGCGGAGATATTCTATCGATTGGCTATGGAATCGATATTGAAGTCTTTGATGAAAAATCATTGGAAAAAAATCTGGATATTGTATGTGTACGACTCATATCCCGCTACCCTATTTTCAAAGATGACGTAATGGACAATGCGGTAAGAGTGATGAAATATTATTTTAATAATCCTTCCCTAACTAATCTTTGGATAAATCAGAAAATAAAGCTACGTCCGTATGTGAACAAATATCCCTTTAACGAAAGGGATCACTGGATATCCTTTAACAAATGTGATCTGTGTAAAGTATGTAATTTACCGGAACTGGATTTTGAAAAATTAGGTGATAAAATTAATTTCTAATAATCATATTTTAATTTATTAAGTATTCATTCACGCCATCACCTCCCTATACCTCGCATGCGCCTGATCCATAATCTCACTCAATATTACCTGAAGCTCATCCCCTACTATCTTATTCTTTAGAACTTTCTTAACAGCAAGAATAATCTGAGCCCTGGCATCCGGTTTCTTAAACCAGTCTATCTGTAAATTTTTCTTGATGGCCGCTGTTACTTCTTTTACAATTTCTTTTATCAATGCGAAATCGGTTAATGCAGTTTTATGACTGGCAAGTATTTCGTAAAAAGCTTCTTCTTCATCGGTTAAGCCAAGTGTCTGCCTTCGCGTATCCTCTTCCTGAATGTCGCGGGCAACTTCTCTCAATTTTTCCAGAGCAATTAGACTGTCAAAGAAATGGGTGTGATAGTCATTGATGATTCGCTCAACTTCCTCTTTTAGCTTTTTATATTTTATCAGATTCTTGTACTGGCGGACTTTTATCTCATTATTTATTATTTGCCGGATCAATTCCAGCTTTATCTCGGTTCCGCTTTTCTTAATTTTTGCTGATTCTAAAAAATCATCGTTGATGATTGAAATATCGAATTTGGCTATTCCTGCCATTTCAAAAACATCAACCACTGCCTCGCTGTCAATGCTTCGATGTATTAAGCCTTTAATCTGTTCTTCTTTCTTTCTGATCGATGTTACAGGGTATTTAATTTTTCGAACTGCCGCTCCCACATGTTGCCAGAAAATAATATCGAGTGCAATGGTTTGAATATCGTCATGACTTTTTACTATAGGCGCAAGGCCTGACAATTTCCGTTCATTCAGAAGAAACATTTTACAGGGTTCATCATCCTTAACAATAAAATTTACAGTGCGCATTACCAATTTTAATTTATCTCCTTCTTTGGTGGCACGCCATCTTGAATAATCAATGTCGTTTGGAAACTGATTTTTAATCGCTTCAATCGCCTCCCTCGTCATTTCAAATGCGGCTTCTATATCAATCGTAACTTCTCCTTTGCCACCGCTTCCGGTGTATTTTTTAGTGGCATCACGGAGCCGATCTCCTATTCCGATGTAATCCACGATTAATCCACTTGGCTTGTCCTTAAAATGGTTGATACCCTGTTGATACTTTGAATCAGATTATGTCCGGTCATTATTTTATCTACATACAAGGTATGCAGGCAGGGATTATCAAAACCGGTCAGCCACATATCGCGGACGATCACGATCATCAACGGATCATCAGGATTTTTAAACCTTTCCTTCACGGCTTCCATTGCTTCTTTCGTTCGTACATGTCTATTCCAGGCCGGAGGATCTTTGGAAATATTGCTGGTCATAACAACAGCCACCTCCGGACAACCTTCCAGTTTGGTAAGTGCATCGTACATCTTCAAGCAATTCCTCCTGCTCATGCAAACGATCATGGCTTTCCCTTCTATGCTGGCACCTTCTGTTGTTCGTTTAATATAGTGTTGCAAAATGTCCTTTGCGATTTCGGCAACTCTGTCATCTGATCCGGCTGCATCTTCAATGGCTGCCCACAATACTTTATTGCGTTCATTGGATGAAGCTCCTGTCAGGATTTCTTCTGCTTCATCCTCGATGTTTTCATTAGCCAGGTGAAGCTTTGCCAATCGTGGCTCATAGTAAATTGGTACGACTGCCCTATCTTCCGTCGCTTGTTTAATATCGTACGTGTGAATGATTTCTCCAAATACCTGTACTGTATCTGCATTCTTGGTATCAACCGGAGTACCGGTGAAGCCGATGAAACTTGCATTAGGCAATGCTCGTCTGAGATTATGTGCAAATCCTTCTATCAATCCGTATTGGGTACGGTGACATTCGTCTGCTATGACAATTACATTTTCGCGAGTCGATAAAACCGGATGTGTTTCTTCCTTGCCATCCTCAGTATCTCTTAGTCGAAATTTCTCAATAGTTGAAAAAATAATTCCACCACCTTCGCCACCCAGTAATTGACGAAGTTCTTCTGTGTTATCAGCCCGTTGCGGAATACCGACAAGATCTTTCGCTTCCACGAAATTGCTGTACAACTGCCTGTCCAAATCATACCGGTCAACCTGAACAACTATAGTGGGGTTTTTCAATTCAGGCATCTGCCGGAGAATGGAGCTGTAGATGGCCATCGTAAAACTTTTACCCGATCGTGTTGTATGCCAGATGACACCTATTCTTCCATCTCCAATTGGCTTTATTGCAGGGAGTGTATGAGCTAAGGCATTTTGAACGCCAAAAAACTGGTGATACTTAGCCGCCTTTTTTATGAGCTTACTGCCGAACTGGGCATGGTAAATATAAAACCGAATGTATTGCAACAATCTTTCGGGTGTTAACAATCCGTTGATCAGAGTTTCGAGTTCGAAATCCTGCTCAACAATGTTTTTACCATCAACACTTTTCCAGGCCGCAAACCATTCCAGACTGCTGCTGTACATTCCGTGCAATGTGCTTTGTCCATCACTGATTACCGTGATTGCATTGTTCTCAAACACCTGCGGAATATCTTCGATGTAATGCTGGATCTGGTTGAAGGCATTCTCCACAGTGGCTTCCGCATCAAACCAGTTTTTAAATTCAAATAAAACAAGAGGCAGACCATTGACGAATAGAATTAAATCAGGCCGCCGATTGTTTTTTCCTTCAATGCTGAACTGGTTGACGGCGAGAAAATCGTTGTTCAATGGATTTTCATAATCCACACAATAAATATGATCGAAATGTTCTTTGCCCTGTTCGTTTTTCCAGGCAATGTCTATTCCTTTGCTGAGCTTGAGATGGAAATCCCTGTTGCGGTGATCGAGATCACCTCCGACATTGTATAGAAATTGCTGCAATACTTCACGCAATGTTTTCTCCGGCAGGTAGGAGTATTTTTTTCGTAGAAAATTCTCCAGTAAATTTTCCAGCACGACCTTCTTTAACGGACGATGAACCTCCGGCCCTTCCATATACCGCCAACCGGCTTGTTGCAGCCAGTCGATGGCAGCCAGTTCTATGTCGCTTTCTACGAGGTAGTTGTTCATTTAGGCAGTGATTGGTTTTTGTTCGACTTTTATTTCACCGTTTATTAATTTTGGAAGGAGGCTGTCGCGCAATTTGATTAATGTTTGAATCTCTCTCAAATTATTTTCCATTTTTTCAAATAAAGAAAGAACTTTATTGTGATATTCCTGTACAATTTTGGTTGGCGGAATTATAATTTCAAAATTTTGAATCA
>JAYURB010000118.1:0-4424 GCA_043756425.1 Bacteroidota bacterium | reverse complement strand
CACCAACAATGGCAACAGTAACAGCTCAAGGTCCAACGTCATTCTGTTCGCCCGGTTCTGTAGTACTTACAGCCGGCAGTGGAGGTGTTTCCTGGATTTGGTTTAAAGATAATGTATCAACAGGATTATTTACTCAATCGATAACAGTTACAACAACAGGAACGTATACGGTTACTGCCGATGATGGAACAGGATGTCAACTTACTTCAGCACCAACTGTGGTTACTGTAAATACTTTTGGTTATAGCGGAACAATATATTCTGAAAGTATGGGTACGCCAACAGGAACAACCACGCTTAGTTCGTGGGCGGGATGGCAAAATACAGCACCGGTAACGTATACAAGTACGTCTCCAAGTCCCACAGATGTAAGAATCACGAATGCATCTACAGGTTATACGGGAGTTAGCGGATCAGGAAATATATTTTTCACTACATCGGGAGTTAGAAACTTTATTATTTCAGGAATTAACACGCTGGGATATTCAGGCATAACTTTCACGTTTGGTTTACGCAGGGATGCTGGAACAGCGGCTGCAGATCCATTTGCAGTTGAATATAGCACTGATGGAACAACGTTTACGCCATTAACTATTACACAACCTCCAACTACTGGAGCATGGGTACTTATATCACCGGTAGGAGCAATTCCGGCAACAGCTAATCTTCGTTTGCGGTTTTCTAAAAGCACCAGTACGGGTTCTTTCCGTTTAGATGATGTTAAACTTACAGGTGCAACAACAACCGTAGATGTTGCAGCAAGTGGAACAACAAACCTGTGTCCGGGAAGTAGCGTAAGACTTACTTCAAATATTCCTGTTAGTAATCCTCCAACTAATCTTTGGTCGACTGCAGCAACCACAAAATCTATTTTGGTTAGTACAGCAGGAACTTATTCGGTGACTGTCTCCGATATCCATGGCTGTAGTTCATCATCAGCGCCAATTGTTGTTAATACACTTGTTGTTAACGACGGCAATGCCTGTACAACCGATGCCTGCAATTCAATAACAGGAGTTGTTACGAATACACCTGTAGTAATTGACGATTTAAATGGATGTACAACAGATGCCTGCAATACATCAACCGGCACAATCACCCATACAGCCGTCATTGTTGACGATAATAATGCCTGCACTACAGATGCATGTAATACAAGTAACGGTTCAATTACAAATACACCTGTTAGTGTCGATGATTTGAATGCTTGTACTAATGATGCCTGCAATACATTTTCGGGATCTATTTCGCATGATGCAATTAACATAGACGATAATGATCCTTGTACAGCCGATGCTTGTGATTCCGGAACGGGTTCAATCTCCCATACAAATATTTGCAGCGGGCCTACATTCTATGCGAAACTATTACTGGAAGGTTTTTATACGTTGGGATCATTACCTGCAGAGATGAATAATTCAGGAACCGGCGGATGTCTGTTTATTACGGGTCTATCCGTTGATCCGACTCATGCAGACTCTATATCTATCAGTGCTATGGATGCTACTACACATTTAATGGTCGATTCACAAAGAGTACTGCTTAAGACAGATGGTTCCACTCAGGCAACATTTGGCGTAAGCGTGCTTCCGAACACCGGCTATTATATCAAAATTAATCACCGTAATTCACTTGAGACATGGAGTGGGGCACCAATTATACTAAGTGCAACTACAGCACTTGCGCCGTATGATTTCACTACCGCTGCTTCGCAAGCGTATGGAAACAATTTATCGGAAGTAGATCCGGGAGTTTTTGCAATATTTGGCGGCGATATTTCAGATGCAGCAAATGGTGTAGGATTCCAAGACGGCATTATTGAATCTCAGGATTATGGTGATATGGAGAATGCAGTATATGTAACTTCTGTAGGATATAATCCGGAAGAGATTACCGGTGATGGTCTTGTTGAGTCAGCCGATTACGGTTTGATGGAGAACAACGTTTATTTCACACGGGTATTGTCTCGTCCATAATAATCCAATAACATTATATTAAAAAGGCCGGAACGAAATTGCTTCCGGCTTTTTTTTTGGGGTTTGGGGATGGAGGAATTGTTGGGTTTTTTACCACAGAGGTCTCGGAGTACACGGAGATTCACAGAGAGGGATAGAAACATCACTCAATGAATAATTCTTATTTGTTCTCCACGTCTATCGTGGTAAACCCCCAACCATATGCTCTTTTCATGTCTTCAGCCGATGGCGAAAATTTGATTTTAAATCAAGTTTCCCATCAAAAAATCATGCACTAAATCAAAAAAATTGATTCCTATTGAAATAATTTTTAAATTGTGTTAATAAACGGGGCATAGTACTCTATTTTAATATTCGAATACATTACAAACAACTAAATAAAATGAAAAAAACTCTTCTAAGTATTTTTGTTTTTGCCGTTACAATTATTTCTTTTTCAGAAGCGCAAACGCTAAGTCCGAAAGTAATGCCAACAGCAGGCGGTTATTTTTCTGCCGGTGGAAAATCTCTTTCCTGGACTATGGGAGAAACTTTTACCTCCACACTCACAGCAGGCAATGTGAAATTGACACAAGGTTTCCAGCAACCGTATGTTGAATTAACAGTTCTAAATGTTAAAGCATTTATCGAAGGATATTATGAAGCCGCTGTTGCAAACAGTCAGCCTTCCGGTCAGATGAATGATAATGGCGGACTCGGTGGTCTGTTATATAAAACCGGAAACTCACCAACATTTAATGCCGTAGATACTGTGACCATCAGTGCCATGAATGCAACTGCACCTTATGCATTAGTTGGAAGCAAGAAAGGAATTATAGACATAAATGGAAACGTCAGTGTAAAATTCGGGCCTGAAGTTTTGCCGGGTCAATCCTATTTTATAAAAATTAATCACAGAAACACCATAGAAACATGGAGTGGAAGTCCTGTATTATTTGCAAGTATTACTTCCTATGATTTCAGCTCTGCTGCAAATAAAGCATATGGAAATAATATGATATTAACTTCTGACGGTTTGAATTATGCCTTCTTCAGCGGTGATATCTCTGATGCTACGACGGCTACCGTTGGTATACAGGATAACATTATTGAATCGCAGGATTACGGCGACATGGAAAATGCCGTCTCCTTAACCCTACTTGGCTATGCTCAGGAAGATATTACCGGCGATGCAGTTGTTGAATCAGCAGATTATGGACTGATGGAAAACAATGTATATTTTACGAGAGTGAGAATGCGTCCATAAGGAAAACAGAATAAAACATAAAAGAAAAGCCGGGAACAATTTTGTTTCCGGCTTTTCAATAACATCTTATAACAATAAAGATTTTTACACCAACTCAATATCAAACTGAACAAGGTCGATGAATTGCTGCACGCGATCATCGATTTCATTTTGTTTCAGGTTTACCAAACGTTCGATTCCAAATTTTTCTACACAGAAAGATGCCATTGCAGAACCGTAGATAATTCCACGTTTCATATTATCGAAAGAGATGTCGCGTGTTTGAGAGAGGTAACCGATAAATCCGCCTGCAAAAGTATCTCCTGCACCTGTTGGATCGAAGACATCTTCAAGCGGCAAAGCAGGAGCAAAGAACACCTGCTCTTTGTTGAAAAGCAATGCACCGTGTTCACCTTTTTTAATGATCAGATATTTAGGGCCCATGGTCAGAATTTTTTGTGCTGCACGGACCAGGGAGTATTCATTGGTAAGTTGGCGGGCTTCAGCGTCGTTAATAGTTAATACATCAACAAGAGCAATGGTTTCAATTAAGGAAGCCATTTGAGTTTCCATCCAGAAGTTCATGGTATCCATGACAACAAGTTTCGGACGTTTTTTAATGCGTTCAATAACCTTTTTCTGCAGCGTAGGCATAAGGTTGCTGAGCATAAGAAAATCGCAATCCTGGTAAGAATCAGGGATTTCAGGATCAAAATCCAGCAATACATTAAGCTGGGTATCAAGGGTATCCCGCGTATTCATATCAACATGATAGCGACCGGACCAGAAGAATGTTTTTTGGTCTTTTTTGATTTGGAGGCCTTCGGTAGAGATACCCATTGTACCAAACTTTTTGATCATATCAGTAGGAAAATCAGCCCCTACAACTGAAACAAGCTTAATTTCTTTAGTAAAATAGGAAGCAGAAATTCCCGAATAAGTGGCAGCGCCGCCGATAATTTTATCGGTTTTGCCAAAAGGCGTTTCAATAGCATCAAAAGCAACAGTACCGACGACAACCAGGCTCATATTTATTTGTAGTTTAGGCACAAAGATATTGGATTTTTTTGTTCTCAGTATTGGATTTTTAGTTATTTTCTTTACTTTTGTCACCCCTAAAACACCTTCTGTTCTGTCCCGCTCAACAAGCGGGACGGCGAGAGCCGGAAATTGAGTCTTCTCCCCGCACACCGGAGAGAATAACCAATCTTCCTTAGCTCAGC
>JAYURB010000117.1:0-11064 GCA_043756425.1 Bacteroidota bacterium | reverse complement strand
CCCCCCCCCCCCCAAACCTACATAACTAGCTAATAAATAACCATTTAACGCTATTGCGTCTGAGTTCCAATTTACAGTGACTTCCCAGAGGTTAGTTGGATTTGGAATAATAGTTCCTACGGAATTATCAGGTTTTAATTCCCAATTAATACCTGTAAAACTAACACCAATATTATTAAGATAATACTTGGATGTTGTAACGCCTCCATTGCAATCAATCAATAATGGTCCTCGAATTTTAGGAAGTACATTGCAGCCATAAAATTGTGAATAAACATTAATAAAGCAAAACATGCTAAAAATTAGAGATAAATAGATAGTCTTTTTCATAGTAATATGTTTTAAAGTTCAATGTAAAAATAGAAAATTATTTGAATAAAAAAAATATTTTATACTTAGAGCTTTTGAAAAATTCATTTCAGAAGAAAATTACCGTTATTCCATATATTTGCATTCCACTGTGCAAGATTTATTATTTAGTCTCCGCTATGTAGGATTTTCCACTATGCAGGATTTTCAATCCTTCCCCTTCGGAACACAAAATTCCATTATTGCTTACTAAATTATTGGAATTGATTAATATTTATCGTTATTTGCTTCATTCAAAAAATAGGAAATGGACGAATCAAACAAAAAAACTTTCAAGCCTTATATTTCCGCTACAGATAGTATTCCGGAATTTACGCTTAAGGCAATATTACTAGGTTCCATGTTTGGAATTATTTTTGGGGCTTCAACGGTTTATCTTGCTCTGAAAGCAGGATTGACGGTATCGGCATCCATACCCATAGCGGTACTTTCCATTTCTCTGGGAAGGAAATTATTTAAAACATCTATCCTTGAAAATAATATTATTCAGACGACAGGTTCTGCCGGAGAATCCATAGCGGCGGGAGTTGTATTTACACTGCCGGCATTTTTATTTCTTTCGGTAAATGAAAGTGGAATAAGCAGCGGCAGTGAATACTTTCAGTACTGGACAATCTTTACATTGGCAGTTCTTGGAGGACTATTAGGAACATTGATGATGATTCCATTGCGGCGTTCATTAATTGTTAAGGAGCATGAAACGCTTCCTTATCCTGAAGGAACTGCTTGTGCACATGTACTTATAGCAGGTGAGAAAGGAGGCGATTTTGCCAGAACTGCTTTTCAGGGATTGGGCTTTTCTGTTGCTTATGCTATTTTTCAAAAAGTATTCCACGTAATTGCAGACACACCGGCGTGGGTAACGAAACAGACGAATAAGTTTTTTCCAAGCGCTACACTCAATGCAGACATTACGCCTGAATATCTTGGAGTAGGTTATATAATAGGACCGAAAATAGCCGGTGTGCTTGTTGCGGGAGGTGTTCTTGCCTGGCTTGGACTGATACCTCTTTTAGCTTCTGTCATTCCTCCCGATACAATTGCAATGCAGCAGATAAAACTCGGATTTTTGAAAGACCTGTTGACTGCAGGAGGAAAAGGCGGCTGGGATCCTGTTACACATACCTTCAGCGATATGTCGGAAGCGATTTACAGAACCTATGTAAGGCAGATTGGTGCAGGAGCGGTAGCAGCAGGCGGATTTATTACTCTTATTAAAACAATTCCTACCATTATTTCATCCTTTCGTGAAAGCGTTACTTCAATGAAAGAAAAAGGCACTACAGAAGTATCGCGCACGGAAAATGATCTTTCTTTTAAGACTGTAATTTTGGGAAGCATTGCTTTGGTTGTTCTCATGTCTGTTTTACCGGTCATTCCCGGCGATACGATTATGAATAAATTTCTCTTAGGAATATTAATTGTTGTTTTCGGATTTTTCTTTGTAACAGTAAGTAGTCGTATAGTAGGTATTATAGGATCGAGTAACAATCCAATTTCCGGAATGACCATTGCAACCATTATGGGGACAGCATTGGTCTTTATTGCTATTGGCTGGACGGGAAAAGTTTTTGAACCTATGGCACTGGTGGTGGGAGGCATTGTTTGTATCTCTGCTGCTAATGCGGGAGCGACCTCACAGGATTTAAAAACAGGATATATTTTAGGAGCAACGCCAAAATACCAACAGCTCTCTTTATTCATTGGAGCAATTGTCTCATCTGTTGTGATTGGTTTTACAGTGCGCTATCTCGACAATCCAACGGCAGATTTAGCAGCCAAAGGAATTCAGCATGCCATAGGAGAAAAGTTTGCAGCACCGCAGGCAACACTGATGGCCACGCTTATTAAAGGTTTACTTTCTTTCAACCTTGACTGGAATTTTGTACTTGTCGGAGTGTTTCTTGCAATAACTATGGAGTTATGCGGAATAAAATCATTGTCATTCGCCGTTGGAGCTTATCTTCCACTCTCCACTACCCTTCCTATTTTTGCAGGCGGCGCATTGAAAGGACTTGTTGACTGGAGAGCAAAACGCAAGAATGAAAAAACAGAAGATTCAGAGCTTGGAAGAGGAAGTTTATTCGCAACGGGGCTTGTAGCAGGAGGTGCGCTCGCAGGAGTAATTGTAGCTCTTTTATCGGTCGACGATACTGTATTCAATTCATTGGAAAAAGTTAATGCCTCTCATTGGCTGACTTCCATGCTGGGAGAAGGAGGATATATGTTACTCAGTACAGGTTTCTTTGTTTTCATGGCTTGGGTACTCTATCGTGCAGCAACAAAAAAGACAGCATAGGATTCAGAATTAATTGACTTCATCATGAAAAATCTTTTTATCATTCTTTTTTTCATTTTTATGGGAAAGATTCATGCGCAGACTTTTGAATCAATGAAATTCGATGATATAAAAGTTCTATACGATGAAAAAGACGATACACTTTACGTCGTTAATTTTTGGGCAACATGGTGCAAACCTTGTATAGAAGAGTTACCTTCCTTTGAAAATTGTCATCAAAAATATAAAGAGAATAAAGTAAAAATCATTCTTGTAAATTTGGATTTTAATTCGAAGTTTGATCAGCTTGTTATTCCATTTATTCAAAAAAGAAAAATGAATTCAAAAGTAATACACCTGACCGATACTGATTCCAATACCTGGATTAATAAAGTAGACAGTGCGTGGAGCGGCGCTATTCCTGCCACTGTTCTTATAAAAAACGGAAATAAAACTTTCTTTAAGGAAGGAACCGTTACACAAACGGAATTAGAAGAAAAAATTAATATTCAATTTAAATAAAATAATTAATACCATGAAAAAAATCATCTGTATACTTTTTGCAATTATTTTAAAAATCAGCACTCAGGCACAGGGTTATAAAATCGGAGATGCAGTAAGTGATTTCTCCCTTCTGAATGTCGACGGAAAAAAAGTAAGTCTTGCTGATTATAAAGAAGCGAAAGGATTTATAGTTGTCTTTACCTGTAATCATTGTCCATTTTCACAAGCTTATGAATCAAGGATTATGGAATTGGATAATAAATATTCAAGAAAGGGATTTCCTGTAATAGCCATTAACCCAAACGATGCAATTGCTGTTCCTGATGACTCTTATGAAAATATGAAAAGAGCTGCCTCAGAAAAAAAATACACCTTCCCTTATTTAGTTGATGAAACACAGGAAATAGCCAAACAATTTGGAGCAACACGTACACCGCATGTGTTTATTTTAAAGAAAGAAGGGGATAAAAATAAAGTCAAATATATTGGAGCAATTGATAACAATACGGAAGATTCTCAACTGGCTGACAAGAAGTATGTAGATGCTGCTGTTGAGGCCCTACTTTCAGAAAAAAGCCCTGCAATAGCTGAAACTAAGGCAATTGGCTGTACAATTAAATGGAAAAAATAATCAAATAATTTCAATTTATCAGCCTTTTCAGCTCAAAAGCATTAATCGTTAAAATTAGAAACCATAGTAATAGCTAGGAAAATGGACTATATTTATCCTTGCTTTGCTCGTAAAAAGTAGATATTTTTATTTAACTCTTAGTAAGAATTTCACAGCACCCTCTTTCTTGCTCATTAATCTACAATTCCCTGACAAACAAGGCTTAGAATTAACAAAAAGATGCTTGAAAATATAAGAAATACTCTTATTTTTGACCTCTGCTAATTATTAAACCAAATAATCTAACCAACTATACAATGAAAAAAACATTACTATTATCATTATTTACAATTCTTACCCTTGGCGTTTTTGCGCAGCAACAAGGAGTATGGATCAGTCAGGCTACAGGTTTTGTTCCTGTTTCTTCCGGAGTTCGAAACGTTAGCGTCGTTGATACCAATATTGTCTGGGTCACTTCCTACGATGGTTCAGGTGTGAATCTTCCACGTCAGGATTATTCCAGAACAAATGATGGCGGACAAACCTGGCATGTGGGAACAATACCAACTCAGGCAAATTGGGATTGGAGTATGTTGTATGCTTTAAGTGACAGCACAGCTTGGGGAGTTTTCTTCAATACAAATTTTTCACATGTAGGACAAGTTTGGAAAACTACAAATGCAGGTCAAAATTGGGTTCAACAAGGTGCCGGAGCAATATATACTAGCGCTACAGAATCTTTTCCCAATAGCATTAATTTCTGGAATGATTCAAATGGTTGTGTAATCGGTGATCCTTTGACCATTAACGGAAAAAAATATTTTGAAATTTATACTACCTCTAACGGTGGTACTACCTGGACTTTAGCGGATACTAATAACCTACGTGCAGTAAATACTAATGAAGCGAATCAAATTACGCATGTTACTACTGTGGGTGATACAATTTGGTTTGACAGTAATTTTGGCCGTGTATTCCGTTCAGTAAATCGTGGATTGAACTGGACAGTATCCAATACTAATCTAATTAATTTTGAAGGTATAATTGATATTGCTTTTTATAATCACTTAAGTGGAATTGCAAGATATTACAACGATACATTAGCGCAGAATACAATTGTTGAAACCAGCGATGGTGGCAGTACATGGACTTCTTTCGCACTTAATGACACTATTTTTGGTGGTGATTTAAAAGCTGTACCGGGTGTTGATTCAATGCTTGTTAGTACAGGAGTCAGCAATCGTTTCAATAATTTCGATGGAACTTCTTATTCATTAAATGGCGGTCACAACTGGACTGTTGTTGAAACCAAAGACCAACGCGGTAGTCTTGGAATAGCAGATTCATTGACTATGTGGTGCGGTGGATTTACTTCTTCTTCTGCAAGTGGAGGAATATTTAAATGGACACTTATTGATGTTGTTACTTGTAATGATGTTAACGTAAATTCAGGAACACTTACTATTGATACTACAGCCATTTGTGATGGTGATACAGCAACCCTTTCAACTATAGGAATAGTAGCACCTACCAGTGGAGATTTTTATGGATTTGGTTATGCAATTTCTACGCAGGATATTTCCGGAGCGCTTGATCCTAATTCTGCTGCCGGCATAATTGGCTCCACAAGGATTGTTAGCCCTGCAATTTCAACTAATACGTTACTTCAGATAAACGATGCTTCATTTTTCGGAAGTGCTACGGGTCCTCCTTATGGCGTGTATTATTTTACTCCTGTTGCTTTCGGTAATGCAACAGCTGCAACAACGCCTCCAATTCTATTTTTATCAGATCTATCCTTCGATCCAAATTGTACTTTTACAGGAACATCAGTAGCTATTGATATTCAGGATCCGGGTCTTCCTCCATGTTCACCTGTTGGAATTAAAGAATTATATTCAAAAGTATTAAGCATTTCATCTTCTTTAAGAGATCGCAATACATTGGATGTTAAAATTAATACAGCAAAAACAGGAAAAGTATCTGTGCAAATTCTTGACATTACAGGCCGTTCAATCAGAACAATTGAAAGCAATGTAAAAGAAGGAAGCAACCATGAATATATTAACGTTGAAAATCTTTCTCAGGGAACATATCTTGTGAAAGCTGAAATGAATGGTATTAAATCTACTACTAAGGTTGTAAAATACTAATAGGATAATTTTTACCAAAGAAGCCATCTGTTTTAGTTCAGGTGGCTTTTTTGTTTTATGCTGATCTAAAATACTCCTTTACGAATAGCAGTCATTCGAATTCGTTCTTCCGGAGTTTGCATCAAATAAATAAATTCATTGGTTGATTCAAGCCATTCGAAAATTTGTTTCATAGAACGTTGTTGATGTACCCGAATTTGTTCATCAGTTACAGAGTAATAAAAACCCTTTTGATTTTCAGATGGTTCAATGTCCATTTCTAATTTTAGATAAAAAGTAAATATCTTGACGATCTTGAATGCGGTTTGCAAATTCTTTCAGCTTTATCAGGTGATCAATGGAAACAACATTTAGTTTTAGGTTACCCTCCATTCTCTCAACTCGTTTATCCCATAATTCCGAAAATAATATTGGGAATTCAATAACAACGTCGAGAGCCAAAAATGCTGTATCATAATTAAAGAAAGAAAGAGCTATCAAGTTTTTTGTAGTTACCAGTTTTTTACGCTTCAATTCGTCAGCCAAATCAGAAATTTTAATAGGAACTCCATTTTTATATTGCAATTCATCAACACATTTTTCGAATTGACTCAGGTTTTCAACTGTCAAATCCAGAATAATGTCTACATCCGCTGTCATACGTGGGATACCATGAAGATTAACCGCTAATCCACCACATACTACATACCTCACCTTGTATTCTTCTAGTTTTTCAAAAAGCAATTTGTAATTCATTAAATTGAATTTTTACAAATATACAAGATATATAAATTAAAAATCAAAATTTTCTATCTTTGAGGAAGACTCAATCACCTTAAACAAATACAATAATTCTCTATGAAATATCTGTTAATTTTTAGCATCCTGTTGGTACAATTCACTTCTACTATGCAGGCTCAATTCACTGAAACACGGTTGCTTCGTTTCCCCGCCGTTTCTGCAAAAAGCATAGTATTCTCCTACGCCGGTGATTTGTATTCAGTCCCCCGCAGCGGTGGTGTTGCAAGAAAAATAACAAGTGATGCAGGCTATGAAATGTTTCCCCGTTTTTCTCCCGATGGTAATACTCTTGCTTTTACAGGACAATACGATGGCAATACGGAAATATATACTATGCCTGCAGAAGGAGGAATTCCTCTCAGGCTAACCTATACAGCTACACTGGGCCGGGATGATTTAAGCGACAGAATGGGCCCTAATAATATTGTTATGACGTGGCGGGACGACAGCAGCATTGTTTACCGTTCTCGTAAAAAAACATTTAATGATTTTAAGGGACAATTATTTGTTGCGAAAACAAAGGGTGGATTGAGTGAGGAACTGCCTTTTTCAGTTGGCGGATTCTGTTCTTATTCTCCCGATAAAAAGATGATAGCACTCAACAGAATCTTTCGTGAATTTCGTACGTGGAAGTATTACAAAGGCGGAATGGCAGATGATGTCTGGATTTTTGATTTCAGTTCTAAGAAATGGGAGAATATAACGAATAATGTTTCGCAGGATATTTTCCCGATGTGGCATGATAATAAAATATATTATGCCAGTGACCGCGACCGTATTATGAATCTTTTCGAATACGATATTAAAACTAAACAAACGAAAAAGATTACTGACTTTACCGACTACGATGTAAAATTTCCTTCACTTGGAAGCGATGCTATCGTTTATGAAAATGGCGGTTATATTTATGTCTATGATTTGAAAACAGGTGTAAATTCTAAGGTTGTCATTTCTATCAATGACGATATGGATTCAGGTCGTAATTTTTGGGTCGATGCATCCAAGTTCATTAACACTACTGATATTGCCAGTGATGGCAATCGATTACTGGTAACTGCACGAGGTGATGTTTGGACTATTCCTGTAAAGTCCGGCATAACTCGTAATCTGACAAAAAGCAATGGTAGTCATGAACGTGAAGCAATCTGGAGTCCGGATGGAAAGAGCGTTGCATACATTAGCGATGCAAGCGGTGAAACAGAAATTTATTCTATCAATCAGGACGGATTAAAAACTTCGAGGCAGATTACAAAAAACGGAGATACATACAAGTACGCTCTATCCTGGTCTCCAAACAGCAAAATGCTTTTATGGAGTGACAATAAATTACGTTTATGCTATGTAAATGTTGAGACAGGTAATCAGGTAATTGTCGATACAAATAAGACGGGAGAATTTAGTTCGTATGAATTTTCGCCTGATAATAAATGGATAGCATATTCCAAGCCGGATGATGACGGCCGTTATAAAGTATTTCTTTATAACCTGACAGATAAAAAATCATATGCCGTTACAGATGCCTGGTATGAATCGGAAAGTGTACATTTCAGTGATGATGGTAAATATTTATTCTTCGTAAGTGACCGTGATTTTAATCCTGTCTACAGCAGTACTGAATGGAATCATTCATACAGTGACATGAGTAAGGTTTATTTCGTCACTCTTTCGAATTCAACAGCTAATCCGCTTGAGCCAAAGAACGATGAAGTAAAACCTGAAGAACCAAAGAAGGCCGCTGCAAATGATAAGTCGGGCAATAAGGATAAAAAAGAGGCGGAGAATAAAACTGATACTACAAGCAAATCCAATAAGGTTGATATTGACGGAATTCAAAACAGGATAGTTTCACTTCCCATTGGTGCGGGTAAATATTGGAATATTAATTGCATAGGGACTAATGTATATTATGTTTTCAGTTCATCAAAAACAGAAAAACCAACTCTCAAATTTTTCGATTTAAAAGAGAAAAAGGAAACAGATCTTGGAGTCGTTGATGGTTATAGTGTATCAAGCGATAAAAAGAAAATGTTGATACTTAAGGATAAGAACAATTATGTAACTGACCTTCCAAAAATAAAACTCGATTTAAGCACTACTGTTGATATGTCAAATATGAAAGTTTATGTTGACAGGAAAACAGAGTGGCATCAGATATTTGAAGAATCGTGGAGACAGATGCGTGATTTCTTTTGGGATCCAAACATGAGCGGCGAAAACTGGCCCGCAATAAAAAAGAAATATGAAGTGTTATTACCATACGTAAATCACCGAAATGATTTGACATACATTATCGGCGAGATGATAGGCGAACTCAATACAGGTCATTCCTATACCGGTGGCGGCGACAGACCTCCTTTAACCCGCATCAACATGGGACTGCTTGGTGCAGAACTTACGCGAGATGCATCAGGATATTACCGCATTACTAAAATCCTGGACGGTGAAAACTGGAATAAAAATAACCGCAGTCCGCTTACTGAAATAGGAGTTAATGCAAAAGTGGGAGATTATATTGTTGCTGTTAATGGTGTTTCTACCAATGGCATGAATGACATTTATGAATCACTTGTTAATAATGCTGACAAACAAGTCGAGTTGTCGCTTAACACTAAAGCCTCGGAAGAAGGCGCTCGCAAAGCAATTGTTGTACCGGTGAATAGCGAAGCCTCCTTGTATTATTATAACTGGGTGCAAAATAATATTAAGTTAGTAAGTGAATCTACCAATAATGAAGTAGGTTACCTCCACATTCCAAACATGGGAGTTGAAGGGCTGAATGAATTCGTAAAACTTTTTTATCCCCAGCTAAAAAAGAAGGCTCTTATTGTTGATGATCGCGGAAATGGCGGAGGCAATGTTTCTCCCATGATTACCGAACGATTGAACAGAGAATTGGCAATGATCGTTGTTTCGCGAAACACAGCCCCAAGGCAGGATCCGAAAGATCTGGTAGTTGGACCAAAAGTTTTATTGATTGATCAGTATTCAGCATCTGATGGTGATATTTTCCCTTACCGATTTAAAAAGTATAAAATGGGAAAAGTAATTGGTCATCGAAGCTGGGGCGGCGTTGTAGGAATAAGAGGATCTTTACCATTTGTTGACGGAGGTTATCTAAACAAACCTGAATTTTCAAGATACGATACTGAAGGAAAAGAATGGATAATGGAAGGCTATGGAGTTGATCCCGATATTATGGTTGACCAGGATCCTTATCTCGAATTCATGGGAACAGATCTTCAATTACTCCGCGCAATTGAAGAGATAAAGATTGACTTAAAGTCACAGGGAAAAGAATTAGCGCCAATGCCTAAGTATCCGAGGAAGGATAAATAGGTTATAGATTGACGTATGAATTAAATAATAAACCCCAAATAGCTAATGAACATATACTATAAAATTTGGGTTGACTGCATAAGTAAAGCACGCTCAATACCTGCCAATAAGAGCAATTGGAAACAGTTTACTCTTGGGTTTATGACAATAAGTATGGCAATTAATTTTGCTTATATAATGTCTCTACTTCAAAGAAACATTTTAGGAAATTGCTTCTATCACTTTGAAGTTGATTTTTTCCCAGGAAATAAATTAGACGCTTAAATCAGTCGGGTTGTTTTATTTGTATTTCCTAATCTTGTGTTGAACTACTTATTAATCTTTAGAAATAAACATTATGAAATTCTTTTGGAGAAATACAAATCGCATAACGGTAAATTATTTTTTCTTTACTTCTTTACTTCTTTGGCTATACCACTGCTGTTCTTAATTAGGGTCTTCCTGTAAATTCCAAAATAAAAAATAGAGCGGGCGATTTTTAGTGTCCACTCCCGCTGTGTCGGATTTTCAATCCTGTCCCCCTTAACTGCGGAACCGATAGCTATCGGTTTTCTATCCGCGAATCATAAAATATCAAAGCTAGCTTTGTAAATACCAGGTATTCCTAAAGGGAGTTTGAATAATAACCCTTGCAGGAAGATAAATGATTATTGGTTCACGACTACTGCATCACAAGTACATTAAAAGTAAATCAAATGTTTATTAATCTACTTTCATTACTATTGATTGTAATATATTTTTTAAATGGATTGAAAATCCGCAATTAAAAAGAGCAGGAATGAAAATCCTGCACTGCGGTACAGTTTTCAAATCCTGCACAACAATGAACGCTTAGGCTACACCTAGCTGGTTTCCCATTCACTAATTTAATTTCCTTTTGATATTAAATAAATTTTCTGATCTAATTATATTTGATATCTTTGATAAGATAATGTTATTGTTTCATTATTCTTTTAGTTTTAATTAGTAGTTAATTATTCAATAATCTAAATCATGAAAACAAATTTCTCACTCAACATTTTAATTCTATTCTT
>JAYURB010000116.1:0-4427 GCA_043756425.1 Bacteroidota bacterium | reverse complement strand
TTGATGTTGTTGTAACCATGCTTGATCCAAACGGTAATTTGCTTTGGTCAAAGAATTTTGGTACTTATTATGACGACGAAGGTTATGCAATTGCCGCTAATGATTCCAATGAAGTTTTCATTACGGGCAGGAATTACTTTTTAAAATTCAATAAGCTTCCCTTCACCTGAAATGGATTGATTAATTGAATTTGGTTTGCCGGTGTAATAGATATTTCCTACATATTCGATTTCGGCTCCGAGTTCTTCTTTCACATTTATTCTGCAATCTCCTGTTGATCTATTTCTAATATAGGTGTAGAAAGTTTTTAACTTTTCCGCATCCAATGTCGCTACATCGTTTAAATATATGTAATTAACCCCGGAATATCCTTCTAAATGAAAATCAGCTCTGCCGACATTATTATTAATGTGTGTTTTATCGGAATTGAAAAGCAGATTAATTGTGCCCGAGCCATTCCAGCAGTCGAAGTAAAACTCATTGGTACGGATGGTGTCTTTGCAGGAAATATTTCCCGAACCGTAGTAATCAATTTTTTCAGGAAAGTCCAAGCCAATTTCAACGGTATAAGTATTGCTGAAGCTACGCATCCAATTGCAACGGTTTTCATTTCTTATGTAAAGTGTATTACCGCTTAATTCGGTGATAATACCATCCACAAGATTTTCTCCAGCCGTTACTTTAACATAGAAAGGAGAATTGGGAACAATGACCAGATCAACATTATTCTTCAGGTCGATTTTAGAAAATGCTGTTACCGGCCGTGACTGTGAAGTTGTTTTTCCTGCGCTTTTAAAGCAATCGAGCATATGATCCTTTTTACACGTAGTCAATGTACCTATTGCAACAAACAGAAGGAGTATTTTAATTTTCATTAATAGTTTAATATGAACTTCTGAATATGTGTAAAATTATTTTTTTGTTATTCTGTAGCCAACTCCCAATTCAATCATATCAGCTCTGGCATAATGGGATTTAAGATTCAAGCAAAGGAAGATCTTTTTGAAATAATAATTCAGGCAGATTTTGTGATAGATGTTGCCATCATCCTTCCAGCCATTGTAAAGATAATAGCCCATATTAAACATGAGTCCGATTTTATGAATGGATAAATGATAAGCGCCATACACTCCCGGTCGAAAATCGTCAATGCTTTTTGATTTTCTTAAACCCAGTTTATCAATGCGCGCTGAAATGGAATTATCATAGAATAAATCGAGCCCCAATCCCCAGGCACTTTTATGGCTAATCGGTTTGAAATACATAGATGAGATTACTGCAGCGAAATAATGTTTGCCTAAAGGCGGATAGATGCTTTTAGAAAAGCCGCCTGCATGGATGAGGATTGAAGAGTTTTTGTTTACTTCTTGAATCTCCCGATGAATAAAAGGACGTTTATCGCCAAATGCTAAGCGATAAGCGAGATTTATTGTTGCTATATTAATACCAAGGTTTGGAAGTTTAAAGGCTCCATTTGAAAAGTGGGTTATACCGGCTCCCAATTCTAAATCAGATCTTTCCGATATTCTTTTTTCATAATGAAGGTCAAAGTGAACGGCTTCATTGAAATGAGAACCGATAGCAGCGTTTTTAAAATTATCGGTTCTGTTAAATATTTTTTCAACATAGCCCAATCCCATGCCGTAACGGAAATACAATCCTTGTCCCGTTTTTTTGCCCAATGGAAAATTAATAAATGGATAGAGTGCAATTCCACTACCTAATTTATCTTTACTTCCCAAATCAAAAGCGGCAACCGTTATTCCGTATGAAGGAAAATTAAAATTATTTTCCCAGTCATTCTTTCCAAAACTTTGCCTGGAAATGGTTATTTCAAAGCCTTTCACATGTTCTTCCTGCAAGGGTTCCAGCGCAGGACGATGTGCAATGATGAATCCGTAATCCGTTCGTATTTGTAAGTTCCAGTTTCCATTGGTAGAGTCAGTATTGGAAATACACAAAGCATGAAAAGGGTAAAACAGAATCAAAAAATGAAAGAGAATTAGAACTTCCCAATTCCATTGATTAACGTTCAATGCTTTTATTGCTAAGCGATTATTTTTCAATTGCATTAATTTTTTCATGCAATTTATTTTTGAAGAATTTTAATTCAAGTAAAGCCGTCTGCTTTTCTATTAGTATACTAGAGTCTTTAATAGCTTGAAGTTCTTCCTCTGATGCAGTTATTTTTTTGTCTATGAATGATTCAATCTCATGCAGTACATTCAAAAAACTTGATCGATAATGCCTCGATATAGGACGCTTTGCCCTTTCCAAAAGGATGTCTGTGCCTTTTGTAAGTATGGAAAGGTCTTTATTGTTTTCTAGATATTTTTGAAAATCTATTAGAATTGTTTGTCGCGTATAATAACTTGTTAAACGAAGGGCTCTTTTATAGAATGAAGTTTTATCTTCGGAAGAATTGCTGTAAAGTTCCGATAATTTCGGGAGTAAAGCTCTGCCGCTGTCTTTTTCAATGACTGCTGCCAGTTCATTAGCTTTTGCCATATCTTTTTCACTAATAATTTTAAAAGCTCTGGCAATAACTTTATAAGAAGAGTCTTTCAATGCTCCTTCAAAAACATCTTTATTGGCGGAATAGCTGAAGTATTTTCCGAAACTACTTAAAGCTTTTTCCCTGACAGCAGGAATTGAATCAGAGGTTATCATTTTTTTAAGAATCTCTTTTACGCTTCCTGTATCATTCATCGCCAGTTCGCCAATGTTGTTTAAAGCTGCTATACGAATGCTGTAAAATTTATCATTTAAAGCTTCAATTATTAAATTAGCTTCAGGTGTTTTTGCAAAGTAATTGCTGCCAATCTTTGATACTGCTTCATAACGATCAAGAAACAGGGGAGCATGTTCATATTGAAAGATAAATTCTTTAATTGTTTTATTGTCGTTTTTATTGCAAAGAAGCATTTTCTCCGCATCAACATTTACAAGATCGGGTTTTGTCGGAAGATCAAAGTGAAACTCTTGTTTAGGCTCTTCGACTATTATTTTTTTTCTTTCAATTTTTCCATTGTAATAGATGTCTATATCAAGAGGGATTTTGTATATTGGATTTTTGGAAAAGTCTTGTTTTTGTATAATGGTTACAGTTTCTTTTTTAAGAGGGTTATTCCATTTATAATCGATGTAAATATTTGGATGGCCACCACTGAGGAACCATTGATTGAAATACCAATTAAGATCTTCTCCTGTAATTTTTTCAAAAGCCAGGCGCAAGTCATGTACCTCCGCTGTACCAAAGCGGTGAATGTTGAGATAATACTGTAAAGATTCAAAGAAGGCTTTATCGCCTGTGTATTTCCTTAACATGTGAAGAGTTCTTCCTCCTTTATTGTAGGAGACGGCATCGTATAGATCTTCCCTGTCATCGTATTGAAAACGAATTAAGGGTGGGTCGAACTGTGTGGTGGAATTTAAATAACTTGACTGATCACCTAAATTAAGATTATCTGCATTGTCTCGTCCATATTTATATTCTCTCCATAAATATTCACCGTAATTTGCAAAACCCTCATTTAAGGCAATGTTACTCCACGATTCACAGGTTACCAGATCGCCAAACCAGTGGTGAATTAGTTCATGCGAAATGTAGTCCTCGTAATTTCCATCCCTAAATTCACGTGGGTCCTGCAGCATGTTGTCGCCATGAACAACAGCGCTTGTGTTTTCCATGGCTCCTGAAACATAATCATGTACTACAATCTGTGAATACTTTTCCCACGGATACAGAACACCTAATTTTTCAGAGAAGAAACCAATCATTTCCGGTGTTTGTCCGAAAATCATTTTTGCATATTTTTCATAAGGAGGATCTACATAGTAATTAACGTCAATATTTTTCCATTTATCTTTTACTACAGCATATTTACCGGCGGCTATCATTGTCAGGTAAGGCGCTGCCGGCAGACTTTGTTTCCAATAATCTGTTTTTGTGCCGTTTTTATTATTAGTGGAAGAAAGCAGAAGTCCGTTAGAAAGAGTAGTAAAAGCAGTATCTACCGTAATGTAAATTTCCTGCGTCATTTTTTGCTGAGGACCTTCTATAGTTGGAAACCAAGCTGAATTTGATTCTGTTTCTCCCTGTGTCCAAACCTGTGTTGGCGTATCGGCATCTGAACTATCGACATTAATAAAATACAATCCTTTGTTGCTCTCTATTGCTTCGCTTCCTCCGGCTTTTAATTTTTCAGGGCGTGATATATAATCTATATATAATTTAAAAGATTCTTCTTTGGTGTAAATGCGATCGAGATGAATGTGTAATAAAAGAGAATCGTATTCAAATTTTAATGGAAGATATTCACCTTTTTTATTGATCAACGCTAATTCACCAATATACATTCCCCGGGCATTTAAAACCACACTGTCGGTTGGATAAAAATGAGGCTGTAGTGTTATTACTGCTTTAC
>JAYURB010000115.1:0-29864 GCA_043756425.1 Bacteroidota bacterium | reverse complement strand
ATGAGGAGAAAAAAGTACCTGTTGAAGTTAAACCAAAAAAACAATAGATTGGCAGAATGAAAAAGAATGTTTTATTATATGGTTCAGTAATAATAATACTAATAATTGGCAGGTTTATTTGGCCTATCATGACTCTGTTTCAAAAGTATATCTATCTAATCGTAGGTATAATTGTATTTATTTTATTTGTTTATTATAGTTTAATAAAGAAAGGGAATAATGAATAGTTTTAAAAAATGGTCATCAATAAATTGTTTTAGAATTATATATTTTATTTTTCTAGGAAATTTATTTTTAGAAATAGTTTTTAATCTGACTATGAATGATGAAAATTTATTAAAGCCAATTTTTGATTTATTATTTTGTTTTTTTTTGGGGGGAGTAGTGGGGTCTTATGTTACCATTCAAAGTTTAAAATATTTAAAAAATCAATGATTTATATTGTAATCTTATAAAACTGCACCGCCGTGTATAAGTTATCTTAATCACTAACTCGTATTAATTATATTAATTTTCTTGGCCTTTACACGCAAGAACAACGATCTTGAAAATAATTACAAATACAATGGGAAAGAATTACAGAAAGATTTAGCTTTGTATACGGAGGATTACGGAGCGAGGCAGTATGATCCTGTTGTGGAGAGGTGGTTGCAGGTTGATCCTCTGGCAGAAAAATACAGGAGGTGGTCGCCGTATAATTATGGGGTTGATAATCCGGTGAGGTTTATTGATCCGGATGGGAGGGGGGGTGGAAATAATAATCAGCCATCGAATAATAATTTAAATAATATTCCGACTGCTGCAATTGATCAAACAGCAACAACAACAGTTGATCCTACATTAGCAGACAAACCAATTTCTTCTCAAGGTGGTTTTGAAGCTTTCGGTAGGAAGGTAGATGAATCACTTAAAGGGTCATCAACATGGAAAACAGGGATTGCAGTTGATGGCAAAAGTAATGGTGAAAAAGGCATGCTCGCTACAGGGAATGTAATAACTATTGAAGAAAGCACATTAGAACTTTTAGAAATACTAACAGATTATGGTGGGTTGGGGCCTACTGGAAAACCATCTTCAGAGGAAGTTGTTACTGATAAACGGAGTGTTTCGAATGAACCTAAAGAAAAGGTGGAGAGTATTTCTCAATCAAAACCTGCAGAAGGTCCTGTTGAAAAAGTCGACAAACCTGTTGATTCTGTAAAAAACACATTGAAAACAATGGATGGAAAAACGGATTCAATTATTTGGTATACAAAAAAGTAATCATAACTCTATCTTTAAATCAATTTATATCAATAATATATAATTATGAAATTTAATAATATAATAATTTTAATCTTATTTATTATAATCTTTGGATGTAATCCAAATAATTTTGAAATTAAAGAGAGAATTGACAAAAATGGTTATAAATACATTGGACGATACGAAAATAATATTAAGAATGGATTTTACAAAGTTTATTCTAAGTCGGGAGAGTTAGTTCGAAGTTTTTATTATAAAAAATAATTTGCAGGATGGATGGGATACTTCATTTTATGAAAGTGGACAACTTTTAAATCTTTCATTTTATATTGGAGGAAGACAAGAGGGGATGGAAAGGCAATATTTCCAGAATGGAAATACTTTTGAAATATCAAGTTATAAGAATGGAATACTTGACGGAATAGATATATTGTTTAACAAGGATGGTCAAATAAAAAATATTACTAATTTTAAAAACGGAAAAAGAAGTGGTATTTCATACGAGTTTAATAACTCGGGTAAATTAATTAAGTTAAGAGAATATGTTGTCTTAAAAGGTACATCGGAACTTAATCAATTGTTATACTATGATGATCGCGGTTGTCTTCTTACAAATGTAAGTCGTTATTTAGAAATAAGCACACTTGATACAATACAAAAAGGAGAAAAATATCTGATGGAATTTAATTTTACGAGAACGTATAAAAATGTCAATATATTTATCGGTGATTTTGATAAGGATTATAATTGTCAAAATTGTAAAATGGATACTTTTAGCGTTTTAAAACTACCTTTTAAAATTGAAATTACACCAGAAAAAATTGGCAATAATGCAATTCATGGCATGGTTGACATGTACCAGCATATAACAACCCCTTACATTGGAATCGCACATCAATACTATTATTTTACAAAATCCTTATTTGTTTTTTAATAATTAACATTAAAAAACAAGACAAAAGATAAAAAATGGCAAAAATACCTGTTTGGGTATGTTCACATATTTTTGAAAATACTCGACCTTTTCTTTTAGTTTTTAAAGAAAATAATGAATGGCAATTTTTGGCTGACAGAGGTTTATTAAAGGTGCAGAGATTGCTTAGCATGAACTGATGTATGTATACAAAGACGAGAGCCCTCAACGGAGGATGCCTGCCTGCCATCTGGCTGGAATACCACAGCTATAAAACAATCCGCCAGCTGGCGGAAATGTCCGTCGAAGCAGCGCAGAATTTATTAGCTTTGAGATATGAAAATGAACGACAAATGGTTGACAAGTCCGTCTCAGCTTGAGGGCAATGTCATTAAGTTAAACACAAGAATTCATAATAAGTAAATGCATTTAAAATTGACAGGCCCTTTAGGGCTGTGCTTTGGGTAATAGTATACTGCACGATAACGTCAAGCCCCTTTAGGGGCGCACTCTTTAAGCATAACGTATTTGTCCATTTATTCAACAGCGTAAATTTTCCTGTATATATTGGTTGCATTTGGCTTATTCCTCATGTACAATTGTGTAATAACCAAATGGCAAATACATACACCCAAATACATCTTCAACTCTTTGAGGTTGATTTTGACGAACGATACATTTTTAAACAAAAGATTTCCCGCTGGGTCCTTCGGACAATATTTGAAGATAAGTTGTCGGGTAGGTGAATAATGTGTGTTTTCGTTGTCGAAAAAAGCTGTGTGTTTAAAGAGTCTGCCCCTAAAGGGGCTTGGCGCTTTTGTATTGTCCAAAAGTTACCAAGAGTCTCGCCCTAACGGGCCTAATAATTCCATAAATTGACTACGTATAAATCATTTAACTTAACTAAATGACATTGCCCTGAGAGCCGAAGGGTAGTTAATGAGTCGAAGTGCGGACCCTGAGCGATTTCGAAGGGCTCCCAATCACTGCTTAATCTTTACCACATTTCTAACAATAACCTTGTCACGGTATATAACCCTTATTGAATAAATTCCTTCTCTTAAATCTGTCAGGTCGGTCGAAAATGCCAGATAGTTTTTTGATACTTTACCTGAATAAATCTCTTTTACCACTTGTCCGCTAACATCAATAAGATCTGCTTTTACATAGTCCGGATTTCCTAATAATAAATGCATGTTCAGCGTTTCTGTAAATGGATTAGGGTATGGATCGAATACAATTGTCTCATCCGATAAATTGATGCATTTCTCATTATTCTCAGGTGCATTATCCTGCTCGCCATTCGGATTGATTGCACGAACACAATAGTAGCTGAATTCATTTGCTGAATTTATTAGAAAGGATGCATGAAAGGAATATGTTTTATAACCTGCAGTACCGTTCGGAATCACATCGTTTAATGATTCACGAATAGTATTTCCGTTTTCCAGTTTAGCTTCAAGCTGAAGACTGTTAATTTCTCTTGTCCCCAGGTTTTTTAATTTACATACTACATGAAAATAATTATTCTCAAAGTATGATGAGTCTCCTGTAATGGCAATATCTAGTACCGGTTTTATGACATAAATATTTTTACTTGAAGAATCTACACAGCCAAAAGGGCTAACCACATATTGACGAATTACAAAAACTCCTGTGTCTGTATACAAATGTACCGGTTCTTGTATTGTTTCTGTATTGCTTCCGTCACCGAAATCCCAGGTGTATGTTCCTGCTCCTGTTGAATTGTCTGTTATAATCACATTTAAAGGAGGATTTCCAAATTGAGGATTAAAAGAGAACCTTGAAGCGGGAGGGGCATGTACTACAATTGATTTTGTAATGCTGTTGGCACAGCCTATGTCAGAAGCCACGGTCAGTTTTACGGGGTAGGTTCCTGCCTGAGTAAAAAGATATGCCGGTGAGCTTACTGTATCTGGACTTGCAAGTCCCTGTATGCTCCAGTCCCAATGAATTATGCTGCCGGCATTGATTGTACTCTGATCTTGAAATGTGTAATTCGAATTCACACAAGCTGCTGTTGTACTAAAATTAGCAGTAGGAATAGGACTGACACTTACATTCATTGTTGTTTCTGTTTCACAACCCATGTTGGAAGTCACTTTTAAGCTTACCGGATATATACCGTCGTTTACATAATAATGTATTGGCTCACGAAGCTGATTACTTAACGAATCTCCAAAGTCCCAGAAATAGGAAGCATCGCTTGGGTTGCCCGGATTAATAAATTGCATTAAATCTCCTTTACATGTCGGGGTGTAATCAAATGATGCTATTGGAGCAGGGTTAACCATTAAATTAAGTATGGACGTGTCCTTGCAACCATAATCAGTTGTGACAATCAGTGATACAGTATAAGACTGACTTGAATTATAAGGATGAGATGGATCCGGAATGGAAGATGTATTGTTTATTCCGCTTGAAGGGTCGCCAAAGTTCCAGGCATAAATTATTATGTTACTAAGACTGTCTGTAAAGCTGGAATTTGTAAAGCTAACTGTATCATTCGTGCAAGGAAGTGTATTGTTGAAACTAGCTGTTGGTCGATCGTGAACGGGCATTGATATACTGTCAGTGCCAATGCACCCTTCCTGTGAAATTACAGTAAGTTTAATGTTATAATTTCCCGTAGCAGGAAAAAGAAAATCCGGATCATAAATATTCGATGATCCAATTGCGCCAAATGACCAAAAGACTGAATCTATGGAACTGCCGGGAGCGGGGATTGAATTATTTGTAAACTGTGTTATTGTTCCCAGGCATGTTGACGAATAATTAAAAGATGAAACGGGACTCGCCTTTACATCAATTACCTGTTGAAAAGGCGTTCCGGAGCATCTTGAAGGTGAATAGCTGGTAAGCGTGATTGTATATTGACCGGGTGTTGAATACCGATGCATAGGATTTTTTATTGAATCAATTTGACTGTCGCCGAAATCCCAACTCCATCTCGAAATTGTATCTCCTGATACAGTAGATAAATCAGTAAAAACTACATCGTTGTTTTCACATGCCGGTAATGGATTGATTGAGAAATTTACAACGGGTGGTGTATTTATTTTAACAGGGTGGATTACGGTATCCTTGCAACCATTGGCTGCTATAACTATTAGCTGTGCAAAATATAATGCAACGGCCGGATTATACAAATGCTGCGGATTCGAAGTTGTATCGTTGTTGCTGTCGCCGAAATTCCAACGGTAATTTGTTATCGATGAATTACTGATTATTGTCTGATCGTTGAATTGTACACTTTGTCCGACACACGTATTATCAGCTGTAAAATCTGCCTGAGGACGGTCTGAAAAAGATAATGTAATACTTCCGCTGTCAGAGCATCCGGCAGAAGAAACGGTCGTCAGATTAATGTTAAATGTGCCTCCGGCAGGAAAAGAATAAACCGGATTTTTTGCAAAGGACGAATCACCATTACCAAAATCCCAAACCCAGTTAACAATACTGTCGCCTGAAACAGTAGTTTGATCTGAGAATTGCATGTCTGTCAATGAGCAAGCTGCCGGCGGATAAGAAAAGGATACGTTTGGAATTGCCGATATTTTTACCATCTTAATAGTTGTATCGGCACATCCGTACATGGAAGATGTTATTAGTTTGGCATTATAATTCCCTGTTGCTGCATATAAATGACTTGGGTTCTGTGAGGATGATGTGTCGCTATCTCCGAAATCCCATTTCCACAATGCTATCGTTCCGGAGTTGATTATGGAAGAGTCAGTAAAAAGTGTATTATCACCCAGGCATAAATTTGCCGCACTGAAATTACTTATGGGTGCTTCGGTAACTACTACCGTATCTGTATACGATGAGCTATTTCCATTTGCATCGGTTGCAACAAGCGTAATAGGGTAGGTGCCGGCCTGATTGAATTGTATTCCTGTTGGAATAGAATCGGTACTTTGATAACTGCTGACAGGAGCATTTTTTGTAAAACCCATGGTAAGTAGATTATTTGCTGCAGATATATTGTACACGAAGAATTGATTCTCTTTTCTTGTGCCGCAAATTCCTTTTGGATTCGATCCGCTTATATAATCTGATCCCAAATAAACAGGTGTAATATTACTTAAATCACTTCCTAAATCGTATTTTTTTGTGTCATTGCCTGAGTAGTTAGTATACAAGAGCTTCCAATGACTACTGTCATTTACAAGCCATAGATCACTGGGTGTGCCATTACTAATAATTGTTGTGAATACAGGAGGATTAAGGAATGAGTTACCAAATGCAGCACGGATAATATTTGTAGAGTTGTTGCCGGCAAGGAAAGCATACCAGTTTCCGCAGCTTTGTGCAATTGCAGCATCCAGAACATGCGTTGTTCCCGGCACAACTATCGGTGCCAATGGAGTAGGAGTATTCAGTATGGAATTTCCAAATGGTAAAATTGTAATTGAGCCGGCTGTATGATTGCATACTAAACCATAAATATTACCGGTAGTATCTTTATTTATTTTGATTGACCAGGGGGAAGATAAATTGCTTGTTAAGTTCGTAAGCACTGGAGTGATACTGATGGGTGCATTTAACAAACTGTTTCCAAAACTAATTCTGAAAAGATAATTATTGCTATAATCAACAACAAAGCCATACCAATCAGTACCCTCTTTAAAAACAGCCATATCAGAGGGCTGATACAAGGTTCCCATTGTACCAAAATTATCGATTTGTGTTATGGGATTTCCCGGACCGTTTCCATACACCAAGCGGTATAAATTGCTATTGCCAAACCCCGAAATAAAAATAATGGTTGTATCATTTTGTTCAGCAAGTGTTATGTCACCCGGATAAAACAAGTTGAGTAATGTATCCTGAACTTTTACAGCAGGTTTACTGAAAAATCCCGGAGAAAAATCCCATTTATATGAATTAGCTCCCGTACTATTATTTGTAAACTGAAGCTGACTGCCTGAGCAAACGGGAGAAGGTAATATGAAATTACTGTTGGGGCATTGGCCGACTGATTCAGAAACGACTAACTGAAAGCAGAGGAAAGTAAATAGGGTAAAGGCAGAGAAGTAACTTTTCATGGACATATATTAAACCTGTCCTAATACGAAAAAATACCTCTGTTGTTTTTATTTCACGTAGTTTGCATACTGTGTTTAAAAAGTTCGTATGTAGCTGATATTCCATTTTTTAAATTGATTTTTGGCCTCCACCCAAGCGCTAAAATTTTAGACGATTCCATCAGTTTTCTTACAGTTCCATCGGGCTTTGATGTATCAAAAGATATTTTGCCTTTATATTCAACAATCCCTGAAATCAGATGCGCTAATTCGTCAATTCTAATGTCGTCGCCATAACCAATGTTTAAAAAACCACTTTCATTGTAATCAGTCATCATAAGGAGGCAAGCTTGAGCAAGGTCGTCAACATGTAAAAACTCCCTTCTCGGCATTCCACTTCCCCAAACAGTTACTGTTTCATCGTTTCTCAATTTAGCTTCATGGAATTTCCTTATTAATGCAGGGAGCACATGCGAATTCTGAAGATCGTAATTGTCTTTTGGTCCGTATAAATTAGTAGGCATTGCAGAAATAAAATTACAGCCGTATTGTGAAGCGTAGGCTTCACACATTTTTAATCCTGCAATTTTTGCAATAGCGTAGGGTTCATTTGTTTCTTCCAGGTAACCCGATAAAAGATATTCTTCCTTCATGGGTTGAGGAGCTGCTTTAGGATATATGCAAGAAGATCCGAGGAATAAAAGTTTGCTGACCTTGTTTTTCCATGCAGCATGAATTACGTTTAATTCAATAGCCAGATTATCATAAATAAATTCAGCCCGGTACGAATTATTTGCATGGATGCCGCCGACACGGGCTGCAGCAAGAAAAACAAATTCAGGCTTTTCGTTTTTAAAGAAAAGTTCAACGTCGTTTTGACTACGCAGGTCAAGCTCTTTTGAACTTCTGAAGATTAAATTAGTATATCCTTTTTGCTCAAGAGCCCTATGAATAGCTGAGCCTACCATTCCGTTATGGCCGGCTATGTAAATCCTGGAAGATTTATTCATTATAATTATAAACGTTATGTCCGCCTTCTTTAAGGTATTTATCTTTCCTGAATAATTCTATATCAGAAGCCATCATTTCCTTTACAAGTTTTTCTAAATCGTATTTCGGTTTCCATCCAAGCTTTTGTTGCGCTTTTGTCGGATCGCCAATAAGAAGGTCTACTTCTGAAGGTCGAAAATATCTTTGATCAATACTTAAGATTGGTTTTTTCTTTTGAACATTAAATTCCGGATTCGTGCAATTAACTACATATGCTTTTTCATCCATGCCTTTTCCGCGGAATTCAATTTCTAATCCTGCTTCCAGACACGACAGGCGAAAAAATTCACGTACTGAATTAGTTTTTCCTGTTGCAATAACAAAGTCATCGGCCTTTTCTTGCTGTAGAATTAAGTACATTGCTTCTACATAATCCTTGGCATGGCCCCAGTCTCTTTTGGCATCCAGATTGCCCATAAAAACTTCTTCCTGGAGTCCAAGCGCTATTCGGGCAATAGCACGTGTAATTTTTCTGGAAACAAAAGTTTCTCCACGAATAGGGGATTCGTGGTTAAAAAGAATGCCATTGGCGGCAAACATATTATATGCTTCTCTGTAATTTACAGTAATCCAGTAAGCATAAAGCTTTGCCACGGCATAGGGGGATCTTGGATAAAAAGGAGTATCTTCTTTTTGTGGAATTTCTTTTACTAATCCATAAAGTTCGGAGCTGGAAGCCTGGTAAATTTTTGTTTTTTGATTCAGACCTAATATTCGCACAGCTTCAAGAATCCTGAGCGTTCCTATCCCATCTGTATCTGCCGTATATTCAGGGATTTCGAAACTTACCTTTACATGCGACATAGCTCCGAGATTATATATTTCATCGGGCTGTGTCTCCTGAATAATTCGTATTAAGTTTGTGCTGTCAGTAAGATCGCCATAATGAAGCTTGAAGTTAATATTCTTTTCATGCGGGTCATGATAAAGATGGTCAACACGTTCAGTATTAAAAAGCGAACTTCGCCTTTTAATACCATGAACCTGGTAACCTTTATTTAAAAGAAATTCAGCAAGGTAGGCTCCGTCCTGACCGGTTATTCCTGTTATGAGTGCTACTTTCATGAGCTTTAAGATGAGGTAAGAGTTCAAATATACTAAATATTGAGAACGGCTTATCGTTCTATTATAGATCGTTATTAATATCTGCACATTGAAAATTCTTAATTCTAAATCATTATGAAGCTTGTATTTGCCACAAATAATTCCCATAAAATAAAAGAAGTAGAAAAAATGCTGCCTGAAGAGCTAAATCTATTGAAGTTAAAGGATATTGATTGTTTCGATGATCTTCCGGAGACAGGTACAACCCTTATGGACAATGCAAGGCAAAAAGCACGTTACATTTATGAAAAATTTGGGTTGAATTGTTTTGCCGATGATTCAGGATTAGAAGTTTCAGCTCTCGGGGGAAGACCCGGGGTTTATTCTGCTCGCTTTGCAGGATCGTCAGCCACTTCTTCAGAAAATATTTCCAAACTGTTAATTGAGCTTAAAGGCATTACGGATAGAACTGCCACCTTTAGAACAGTAATAGCTTTAATCATCGATGGAAATGAATATTTTTTTGAAGGTTCTATTAGCGGTAAAATTACAGAAACACTCAATGGCGCTGAAGGATTTGGTTACGATCCTGTTTTTATTCCTTCAGGATCAGAAAAGACTTTTGCTGAAATGAGTCCGGAAGAAAAGAATTCTCTTAGTCACCGGGCCATTGCCATGAAAAAGTTCTCTGAATTTCTGAAAACGCCTGTTAATTATTCCTGACAGAACGTGCTGCATAGAAAAAGATTGAAAACATGGAAAGGATATAAAGACTGAAAAGGATAGTATAATTACGTGTCCATTCAGTAATATATTTTTCCATTACAATTACGATTACCAATGAAATCAGCGTTAGTATCCAGAATACCAATGCAACCTGTCTGTCACTAAGACCAAGATAAGCCAATGCATGAGTTGTATGGTCCTTGCCTCCAACAAATGGACTCTTACCGCTTCGGATGCGGTTAATGACTACCGTTGTTGTGTCTATGATTGGCATGATAAAAACAATTGTTGGCAAAAGAAGATTCCTTTCGCTAATCAATGCACCGCTTGGAGGAGATACATTCCATAAGTATCGTATTCCAATGGCAGCAAGAAAAACTCCCAAAAACTGACTTCCTGTGTCGCCCATATACATCTTGGAGGGGTGCCAGTTAAAGTAAAGGAATGAAAACAAGGCTGCCATTACACCCAGCATAATCATAAAATAAACAGTATCGTATTCATTGTGGAAAACCATTACTGCTAATGCCGATAAAATAATACTCAGCGAAACAGTGGTCGTAATTGCATCCATATTATCAAGCATGTTCAGCGAGTTCATTATTCCCACTACCCAAACAATTGTTAGAACATAATTGATAAGCGGTACATAAGAAAGATTTATAGTGGTTCCTGTTACTAGAAGGATAACAGCACATGTTACCTGTGTACTGAATTTTAAAAACGGTCGCGTATTGTAAGCGTCATCAGCCAAGCCAAGCAAAAAACCAAGCATGGATGCAAGCAAGATTCCTATAAATTGTTTGCTGAGAAAAACCTGATTGTTGTCAAAGAAAAAGGAATAGATTATTATGGAAAGAAGAAAAATAAAATAGAATGAAAATCCTCCAACAGCAGGTTTGGATTGAGAACCCCAGCGGATAATAGTATCATCCTGGTTTCTCATACCCAGTGTTTTTACAAATTTTAAGAAAAGGCTATTTATTAGAAAAGAAAAAATAATGGAAAGCACAAAAAATAATCCGTAAACGGAAAAATAATAATTCTCGCCGGGATCTCCTAAGAGGGAAGACAAAGCATTTAACTGAATAAATATTTCCTGAAAAAAGTGCATAAGTTAAATTGTTACATTTTTATCTGAAAATTCTTTAAACGTCGGTAAAATTTTGTCTTTAGAAGATACAAGAGGGGCTTTATTTTTCCAGTCTAACTTTAATTCTGAATCATTATAAATAATGCCGCTTTCAGAAGAAGGATTATAGTATTGTGTTACTTTGTAAAGAAAAACAGTATGATCTTCCAAAGCAATAAAACCGTGAGCGAAACCTTCCGGTATCCATAGCATTTTATTTTCATTGGCATGAAGTTCGAGAGAAAAGTGCTTTCCGTAAGTCGGCGAATTTTTACGGATGTCAACTACAATATCCAGCACCCCTCCGTTTACAACCCTGATTAATTTGCCCTGCTGATAGGGAGGAACTTGAAAATGTAATCCACGCAAAACTCCTTTATGGCTGACAGACTGGTTATCCTGGATAAAAGGTCCCTTGATTCCATGATCCATCATAACTTGTTCATTGAATGACTCATAAAAAAAGCCGCGTTCATCCACAAATACTCTGGGCTCAATAATCAACAGCCCTTCCAATGGTGTTGAAATAAACTTCATAGGTTAAGGGGCTTTAGTTTTTTGAAAAATATGATTTTATTTTTTCCCAACGTGTTAACTTGATCCTAACTTCATCATCATAATATCCATATCCATAACCGTAACCATATCCATAACCGTAGCCATAACCATATCCATACTTGAATCTAGACATTTCAACTCCATTCAAAACAACAGCAAGGTTTCTGATCTTATTATCTTCAATAAGTTTATTAAGGTTTTTTATGAATAACCGTTTAGAATAATGAGATCGTATAATGTAAATAGGATAATCCGCTTTCTGTACTATTTCAACTCCATCGGTTACAATTCCTACAGGCGGTGTATCAATGATAATAATATCGTACATAGATTTAAGCTGCTCGAGGAGCTGCGACATACGTCCACTGAGAATAAGCTCAGAAGGATTGGGTGGTATTGGACCGGCAGTAATGAAATCGAGATTGGGCAGACTACTTTTATTTATGCAATTTTCAACGGAGTCTTTTCCGATAAGGATGGTACTCATTCCTTTTATATTTTCAACATTAAAACCAAGGTGGATCTTTGGTTTCCGCATGTCTAAGTCAATAATAACAACCCGTTTTTCAGAAAAGGCAATTACACCGGCAAGGTTAATGGCAACAAAGGTTTTTCCTTCACCGGAAATTGTTGAAGTTACGGCTACTATTTTTGGTCCCGGTTCATTACTGATAAACTGAAGATTGGTTCTGACCGAACGGAATGATTCTGAAATTGCAGATTTGGGATTCTTATCAACCAGCAATTGAGAAATAGGAATGTCTTTGGTGTATCTTGGTATGATACCTAAAAGTGCAGCATCAGTGTATTGATTAATTTCCTCAAGAGAGGTAATTTCATTATAAACTAAATATTTTATAAAAATAATTACAAAACTAATTATAAAACCTACTAAGATACTGCCAAAAATAACTATTCGTCTGTTAGGGGAGAGTGGAATGAGGGAAGCACGTCCACGCTCAAGAATAACGTTATTCGTAACAATTCCTGCACGAGAGATTGCATATTCAACTTTACGCTCCAGGAGAAGCGAATAAAATTTCTGGTTTACCTCATACAACCGCTGCAATCGTCCCAATTCA
This sequence comes from Bacteroidota bacterium, assembly GCA_043756425.1. Classification (GTDB taxonomy): domain Bacteria; phylum Bacteroidota; class Bacteroidia; order AKYH767-A; family 2013-40CM-41-45; genus JADKIH01. The sequence goes on along the minus strand of JAYURB010000115.1, from coordinate 17,066 downwards.
GCTTCTTTCCCGGGAAGCTTGGTGAAGCCCGATTCAAATTCTGCAATGCGATCATCAACAGACTTGATTTTGTCTTGTACAGATGATTTAGCGTTGCTCAATGAATTAGTTAACATTAAACGCTGCCGTTGTATTTCCTGATCAAGGGATAAAATGGCAGCATTTTGTTCTGTTGCCTGAAATTTTAAATTCGCTCGTTTATCTTCTAAAGACTGAATATTCTGAACGAGTGATTTTACCATGTCATCTGTATATGTGCCGGCTAAAAGTGGTATTAGCTGATCCAGTCTTTGTCTTTTATTGATCTCTTTCTCCAGACGTTCTAAAACGGCCAGACTAAGCTGAAAATCTACACGCTGGTCAATAAGAGCATTGATGTGAATTAATACATCAGAAGCATTTTTTTCCGGGTCAATTATTTTATTATTCTGTTTAAACAATTCAAGTGAAAACTCAGAGCCTTTTAATTCCGAATCAATGGTTGTAATTGTTTCATTGATAAAGTCAAGAGTTTTATTTGCACCGGCTGATTTATCTTCTTTGTCATATTCATCATATTCTTCAGCCATGGTATTAACAAAATCGGCTGCTTTTAAAGTATTTTTATCGGTGAATGAAATCTTTATTGTTTGAGCATTCTGATTCAATAAAGTAACCATAACTCTACTGTAATGACGTTGAAGCAGAGAAGAAGGATTATTAATTAGGAAGTAGAAAGGATTCTGTGTGATTTCCTTTTGTTGATTTGCAATGGTCTGATAATCCAAAATGTTAATTCGGAATTTTAATCCGGTAATATTATACCATTGCCCGATATTATAAATACCGTCTAATTTTTTTTCGTTAAATGTATATGATAATTCAAATTGCGTTTTCTCTTTAAACTTAACATAAAAAGGAATATCGCAATAACTTGAATCAAGCTCATAAAACTCTACTTGGAAGGGAGAGTTTTTATACATTTCTTCATCGAGTACCGTTCCCTGGGCAAAATAGCTCACGTCCAAAGGCATTTTAGCAAGTACACGCGATACCATTAGTTTTGATCTAAGCACTTCAATATTTCCTGCAAGTTGATTCATTTGCATTCCATCGTAAATGGGAGAGCTTTGAAGATTCAGGATTTTGTTTGCATTATTTTGGGAGCCAATTTTTAAAATTGCATCAGATTGGTAGATTGGGTGAGTATAACGCAGGTATATAAAAGCAGATACTACAGAAACAATCATCAACAATATTAATACGTAGAAGTTTTTCCTTGCTATAATAGCAAACAACTTTACATCAAACTCTTCATTAAGATGAGATATCTTTTTTTTCGCCATTCGTTATTTTCTAATATAAGTAAGCAAAATCAGAAAGGTTGTTACCAAGCTGACATAAGGGAGAAAATCGCTGGTAACGCGCTTTCTGAAATTCGATCCTGAATCAATGTAAATAATATCATTCGGGTAAATCTGTAAGGTAGAATTTCGAAGGCCTTCTATAGTGGATACATCTGCAAAATAGATCTCCGGATTTTTTGAATTTCCCCGGATAATTTTAATACGGTCTGCTTTACTGAATTCAGAAAGTCCGCCCGACAATGCTAAAGCTTCAAATAGGGTAGTGTGGTCATTTTTTAGTGAAATAAGAACCCCTCTTCCTCCGTCACCCTGAAATACAATAGCTTGTCGGCTAACAACCCTTAATACAACGAATGGATCTTTGTAGTATAATGCATATTTCTCCTGCAAAAGATTCTCTGCGTCTTTCGTGCTTAAACCTTTTAAATTCATTCTCCCAATGACGGGAAGTTTTACTTCACCGTTTTCTTCAACGATATAGGTAATTCCTTCGGAACTTGCGGATGAAGTAAGGTTTGAGGATGTAACATCTACAAGTTTGAATCCATCATTGCTGAAGATATGCATTTCAAGCCAGTCGTTTGAATGGATTAAGTATGGTGTAACTAAATCAGAAGATGTTGTATCCTTTGCGAACACATAATCTTTTGGTGTTTTAAACATCCTGTTAGGGACAAGAGTGCATGAACTTAATGTCAGCAACGCTGCCAGGAAAAAAATCTTATTCATTTTGAGATATTGGTCAAAAATAGAACATAAACTAATAATCTTACCGCGATTGATTAAATTTCTTTACACGGTCCTTGTCTAATAAACTATGGTACAATTCACTCATCTCACGGATAAGTCTGGTATAGTGAAATTTTTCTTTTACAAACTCCCATCCGTTATCTCCTAATCGCTTTCGCAATACATCGTCTTCAATAATTTTTAACATTGCTTCTGAGAAATCGCTGTAGTTTAGACTGCCAACCAATAATGCCGTTTCTCCTGACTTAACTACGTTTTCAATACCGCCTACATTTGTTGAAATGACCGGTCGTCCTCCTGCCTGTGCTTCAATAAGGCTTACCGGTGTGCCTTCGTTGTACGAACATAAAGCAATGACATCTAGTCCTGCAATACAAGTATCAATATTGCGTACCCAACTGCAAAACGTTATGTCGGCTCTTCTTTTTTCCCTTGGGAAATAACAATAATCAAGGCCGATACGGGATGCCTCCTGCATTATGTCCTGCTTGCTTTCCCCATCGCCAATGATAAAAAAACGTACACGCTTTGTTGTTTTTTTCAAAACTGAAGCAGCACTGTTAATAAATAGTGAGTGATTTTTAATTGGAACAATTCTTCCAATGATTCCAACAGCAATTTCATCCTCTTCCAACAGGAACTTTTTCCTGAACTCACTTCTTTTTATTTCTGTATCTTCCTGGAAACGACTCAGATCAAAACCAAGAGGAATAACATGAATTTTAGCGGGGGGACATAATTTATAATGAATGGCAAGTTCTTTTTTCTGCCTGTCACTGATTGCTATGATGCCTGTACTTCTTCGTGCTAAATACCGCTCTATTTTTAAAAATAATTTTGCTTTTAAGGGATGAAAATAGGAGTGAAAAACATGCCCGTGAAAAGTATGAACTATTACCGGAACCTTTTCATGATAAGCAGCAAGTCTTCCTAATGCGCCTGCTTTTGCCGCATGAGTATGAACGATATCCGGTTTAAATTCACGAATAATTTTTCTGATCTCTTTATAGGACCTGTAATCACGAAAAGGATTAAGAGAACGCTTCATTTCTTTTAATGGTGTAAAAGTAAGCCCCATTTCATTAATAATGTAGTCAGAGCTCTCTTCTGAATCTTGTTTCGTGCCAGCTAAAAGCATGACCTCAAAATCTTTACGAAGGTGTTTGGTGAGGATGGCTACGTGAAAAGCAGGTCCTCCAAGATTTAACCGGTTAATAATAGATAGTACTCTTGGCACGTTTTAATGGATAATTTAACTTGTTTCTGCGAAAGAAATAAAATTTACGCTTGGTTTACCTTATTTTTTAAGAGGTTAATAACAATTGATGTTATTAAAGTTTCTATCTTCGCCACCTCAAAAAAACAAATCGATATGAATCATAAAATTATTGCACTTGCTATCTGTTTTAGTATGGCAGCATTGTTATCCTGTGAAGGCCAAAAAGGTAAATCATCTGTATCACTTAAATCCCAAGCGGATTCTGTTGCGTATAGCATTGGAGTTTCCATTGGCGGTAACATGAAAAAAGATGGTTTAGATTCTTTGAATCTTGACATATTAAAGGCAGGTATTCAAAGCGCAGTTAAAGGAGATAGTCTATTAGTAAATGCTACTGAATCTCAAAACGTTATTCAGGCATATTTAGGAAGGAAACAAAAAGAAAAGGCTGATGTTAATATTAACGCCGGAAAAAAATTCCTTGCTGAAAACAAGAAAAAAGCGGGAATAAAAGAGCTTCCGGACGGCTTACAATATCTTGTTGTGAAAGAGGGAACAGGACCTATGCCAACTGCTAATGATACTGTTTCTGTTCATTATCACGGAACGCTTATTGACGGTACTGTTTTCGATTCATCTATTGAAAGAGGTCAGCCTGCTGAATTCCCTGTTGGAGCTGTTATTAAAGGCTGGACAGAAGCACTTCAGCTAATGAAGGTTGGATCAAAGTATAAATTGTTTATTCCTTCTGACCTTGCTTATGGCGACCGTGCCGCAGGACCAAAAATTGAGGCTAATTCTACATTAATTTTTGATGTTGAGTTACTTTCAATTAAAGGGAAATAATCCTTAAAAGGATATCTTTTAGAATATAAAGTAAAAGACCGTAGCAATACGGTCTTTTTTTTGACCTTTTTTTAAAATCCATAAATTTTAATAAAAATTATATACTTGTAAATCAATTATTTGAAATAAATTTTTAAAATATTTAGTACTATGTATTGCAAAGTACTAATATTTGAACATATCTTTGCATAACATTTAATGATGTATCACATAGAACTAAATTTAATAAAATGAAAACCTCAATTTTAATTCTAGCAGCAATCTTGGGAATTACTGCTTTCTCTTTTTCCTCAAATGAGTCAAATGAAATGCAAACAGATGTATTTAATCCCGGCGAATTTTATGGACTTATTTCAAATGCCAATGCCAATATTATTATTGAGCAGGGTAATAAACATGCAATCAAAATTGTTGGAACTCATCGTCAAATAGAAAATATTCACATTAGGGTAGTGGATGGAGCTTTACTTATCGATGGTAATGAGGGTTCGCCTGTAACTATTTATCTAACTGCAGAAGATTTAAGTTTGATAGAGGTGAATGGAAATTCAAAAGTCCTTGTCAATGGAATTGTAAATAGTGATATTCTACTTTTAAAAGCCGATGATAATGGAAGTATTAAAGCAGATATCCGCGCTTTAAAAGTTGGACTCATTGTAAGAGGTAAAGGCAGGTTAATTGTTTCCGGAACATGTGGCGATTGTTTTACAAGAATCAGCGAATATGGAAATATTATTACCAACCATCTCGATGCTCTAAACCGCATTGATGAAAAGGTAGCTATTAAATCGGATAAGAAATCAGAGAAACTGGCTACATTAAAATTAAATCATTAATACAATATCTAAATAATTAAGCTATGAGCAACAATCTTGAAAACTCGCAAGCTCAGATGCGTAGAGGAGTCCTTGAATTTTGCATACTGTCAATTTTGTCGCAGGAAGAAGTTTACCCCTCTGACATCATTTCCAGAATGAAGCAATCAAAATTGATTGTTGTAGAAGGAACTCTATACCCGCTTCTAACCCGTTTAAAAAACGGCGGCTTGCTTCAATACCGATGGGAGGAGAGCAAATCCGGTCCTCCGAGAAAATATTATTCGCTTACACCGCTCGGAAGAAAATTTCTTGAAGAGCTGCGCACAACCTGGAATGAATTAGTAGAAGCCGTAAATCTGACCACTCAAAAATCTCATCAACATGAATAAGACAGTCAATGTAAATATCGGTGGAATTGTATTTCACATCGATGAAAACGCTTACGAGCGTTTCAAACAATATCTCGAATCGATTCGTTCGCATTTTTCTTCTTCCGAAGGGCGCGATGAAATTATGCAGGATATCGAATCCCGCATCGCTGAAATGTTTCAGGAGAGAATTCGCGACAATAAACAAGTCATTAACATCCTTGATGTTGAAGAAGTGACCCGAAGAATGGGAAAACCCGAACAATTCGGTGATGAAGAAACAAAGGAAAGCAAAGAACAAATGCCTAAAGAAAAAATTCACAAACGTTTGTTCCGAAACCCTGACGATAAATTAATGGGTGGAGTCTGTTCAGGATTAAGCGCCTATTTTGATATCGACCCTGTCTGGATACGCTTGATACTTGCCTTTGCTATTCTCTATTATGGTACAGGTTTCATGCTCTATCTGATTTTGTGGATAGTAATACCCAAAGCAATTACCACAGCCGATAAGCTGCAAATGAAAGGTGAACCCATTACTGTTGGTAATATTGAAAAGAATGTTCAGGAAGAAATGGGACAGGTAAAAAAAAAATTTAACGATGTGAAGGAAGGTGGAAGCATACGAAGTTTTATATCTAAATTTTTTGATGCTATAGGCCAAATAGCTAAAATGATTTTCCTGGTTGTCGGAAAGTTATTTGCCATCTTATTTATATTTCTCGGCCTACTCATGGTCTTTGTAATATTTGCATCCTTTCTTGCATTGTTTAAATTACCCGGTACTCAATACCCTGAAGTACTTAACCAGATTTTCCCAACCGGTTTTCAATTTGGTTTTGCTTTAATCGCTGCATTAATTGTTGTTGGGCTGCCTTTCATTATGCTTGCTTATTGGGGAGCCAGAAACATTTTTAATATCCGCAAAAGCACACGGATTTTAAATTTCAGTGCATTGGGTATATGGTTGGCTGCTGTTGTTGTTTGCGTTTTTCTGGGCATTTCCATTGCAGGTGACTTTCGCGAAAAACAAAGCATCAGAAGAGAAATTGACCTCGTTCAGCCCGCTGCATCCATGCTGCATTTGAAGTTAAATGGCAAAGGTGAAAATCCGAAAGAATATGATCTTTGGGATGAAGATGAATGGAATGGCGACTTAAGACTTTCCTTGAACGATGGTCAGCTTCAATCTAAAGATATAAAATTGGATATTGTTAAAAGCGAAAACGATTCCTTTCAACTTACACAAATATGTTATGCCCGGGGCTCCTCCAAAAAAACAGCAGCCGATCATGCTACCAGAATTTCCTATTCATTCAACCAAGCAGATTCTATTCTCTCCTTTGATCCATTTTTCACCATTGAAAAGAATGAGAAATACAGGGTTCAAAAAATTCAATTGATACTCCATGTTCCTGTTGGAAAGAAAATATACATCGATCCTTCTATGAGTAGTTTAATTTACGACGTTGAGAATGCAGATAATGTTCTGGACTACGACATGGTTAAAAGAACCTGGGAAATGCAAGCTGACGGACTTAAATGCATTGATTGTACGGGGGAAGAAGCTTCTATTGGCAGTAAAGGAAAGCATGGCAAATCTTTCCACAACGGGCGCGTCCACATTACCGATGAAGGTGTATATATTAATGGTTCTGATGGAACGAGCCTTACTATAGATAGCAACGGTGTTATTATTCATGAAAAAGGGAAAACCAAAATCATTAAAAATGGTAAGGTTGAAATAAAATCGGATACAAATGATAAGGAATGGTAGTTAATAAGTTTCGAAAATTAAAAAGGTTACTTGAAATTTGGTGCATTATTTAAACTTAAAGGGCTTATAACCATTGTCATTACTCACTTTCCCTATTATGCTATGTTTATTTTGTTAGAAAATTTATTCACAGAGGTTTCAAGTTGAAAAAGATTTAGCACATTTGCTAAGACACGCTTTGGTTGTATTGTAATCAAAGTTAATGTTTGTGTAATAATCTAAAAATGCATTTTTAATTAAAAAAAAGAAACAAATGGCTACTTCAGACGCAAAAGAGATTTCAAAAGAAAAATTAAAAGCCCTGCAACTTACTATTGATAAGTTGGAAAAAACCTATGGAAAGGGAACCATTATGAAGATGGGCGATGAGCCTATAGAAATGATGGAATCCATCTCTACGGGTTCCATAACGCTTGACAATGCTTTAGGAATAGGAGGATTTCCCAAAGGAAGAGTTGTTGAAATTTACGGTCCTGAATCGTCAGGAAAAACAACATTGGCAATACATGCAATTGCTAATGTGCAGAAGAATGGAGGCATTGCTGCATTTATCGATGCAGAACATGCTTTCGATCGTTTGTATGCTCAAAAACTCGGTGTTGATATTGAGAACCTATTAATTTCTCAACCCGATAATGGCGAACAAGCCCTTGAAATAACAGAAAACCTGATTCGTTCCGGTGCCATTGATATTATTGTCATTGACTCTGTTGCTGCTCTTACTCCCAAAAGCGAAATCGAAGGAGAAATGGGCGATAGCAAAATGGGTTTGCAGGCCAGACTAATGTCACAGGCTTTACGCAAGCTTACAGCTTCTATCAATAGAACAGGCTGTTGCTGCATCTTTATCAATCAGCTTCGTGAAAAAATCGGAGTAATGTTTGGTAATCCTGAAACTACAACCGGCGGAAATGCTCTTAAGTTTTATGCTTCTGTTCGACTCGATATTCGTCGTATCGGACAAATTAAAGACGGTGAGGCTATTGTTGGAAATCGTACAAGGGTTAAAGTGGTAAAAAATAAAGTTTCTCCGCCATTCCGTTTAGCCGAATTCGACATCATGTATGGAGAAGGTATTTCTAAAACCGGTGAAATCGTTGATTTGGGTGTTGATAAAGGAATTATTAAGAAATCAGGCTCCTGGTTCAGCTACGGCGAAACCAAACTTGGTCAGGGAAGGGATGCTGTTAAGCAATTACTCTCCGATAACCATGAACTTGCAGAAGAGCTTGAAGGAAAAATAAGAGAAGTTATGGCTGAAGCTCAGGCAACACCGGAATAGTCGAAATAATAATTTATTTTTAGGCCATAAAGTTCTTCATTTGACTTTATGGCCTTTTTTTTAAATATATGATTCAAAATAATATTCACCTACGTACATCGTTTCTCAAACCGCTTGGAATTATTCTTCCAGCAATCATTCTGGTATTCTTCCAGGCATGCAAGCCCTTCGGAGAATCTAAAGAGAAAACTGATTCTAGTGCAGTTATAAAAAATGAATTGACTCTTTTGAACGATGAAATTGCTACTCATTCTTCACGCGCAGATTTATACTATAAACGGGCAGAAATTTTTCTTCAAAAGAACAACATCAAACAAGCTTTTGATGATATCAGTAAAGCCGTTACACTAGATTCAATGAAGGAAGAGTATTATATGTTGATGGCTGACATCAGCTTTAAAGGATTAATAATCCAAAAATCGCTTGATGCTTTTGCAAGGGTAATTCAATTAAATCCTGGAAGCATTCAAGGACATTTGAAACTATCCGAACTTTTACTTTATCTCAAAGCATATGATAAGTGCCTGGAACAGGCCAATGAAGTGCTGAAGATAAATAAAAATACTGCCAAAGCTTATTTTATAAAGGGTTTTGCTTATAAAGAAACAGGAGATACTTCCAAGGCTTTATCAAGCTTTCAGACTTCTGTTGAATTGGATGCTGATTATTACGATGCTTATATTCAATTGGGAAATATTGAAGCTAAACGCAAGCACCCTATTGCTTTGCAGTATTATAATAATGCATTAAGACTTCAACCGGGAAGTACAGAGGCTTTATATAACCGTGGATTGCTTTATCAAAACATGGGACAATTGGAAAAAGCCGGTGACGATTATAATCGTATTTTAAAAATAGATAGAATGTATTCGAGCGCCTACTTTAATCTGGGCTATATTGATGTAGCGTATAAAAAGGATTATCAATCAGCTATTACCCATTTTACTGACGCTATACGAGCCAATAATCAATATGTAGAAGCTTTTTATAATAGAGGAGTAGCTTTTGAATTATTGGGAAATAATAATGCAGCAATAAAGGATTACCGGGAGGCATTAAAAATTTTTCCTACTTATAAACTTGCAGTTGAAAAGCTTCGGAAATTATCTGCAAAAAAATGATTTCCGTATTAAATTTTTTCAATCTTTTTTAACTCTTTCAGCGGAGGCAGAAATAATTGTGTCATATATAAAATCATTAGCGGATAAACGTATATAAAATACCTCCATTCATTCAGTTTGAAAAGGAATGTTAGTACAAAAATAAGACTAAGGGGTAAACCAAGCATAATAACATTCATTGGATCTTTGAATTTAGCAAAACCCAGAATTAACAGACCTATGCCGCCAATAGTTAAAGGCAAAAGGTATAGCGCTGTTTGAAAAAGATTCAATATCAGAAATGGAATGGTTTTCCTGTTAATATAATAGCTGCCACTTTTTAAAAGGGAATTTTTAAGCCGCATTAAAGGAGCTAATATGTAATAATGAAATGGTTTGTTTTTAAGGAAACTCACAGTCATTAAATCAAATTTGCTACTGATGGCTCTATCCATACTGTCATTCTTAACATCATTTTGGAAGAGCGTAATTTGATTTCGTAAGTAGCGTAAATCCTCCAGCGTATAATCTTTTGTGAAAACATAATCCGGGAATTTGTATTCGCAGTCTAAATTTATATCGACCGGATAAAAAAAAGTTCCTGCTGTTTTGCAATTTCCTTCCCACCAGATAGGATCTCCGCCCCAGGCTGCAAGAAATTCAGAACAGGAGCGAACCAGATTTTTGCGGGGATAATAGGTAGGTTTTGAGAGAGGTATTATAGTTCCGGTTAAAATGTAATTTCGAATAACCCAAGGACTCCAAACTAAAATAAGCGGAAAAAAAAAGACAAGCGAATACTTAATAAATGTCTTGAAGTTTTTTGTTACAAATAAAATGGAAAGGGCAAAGAAAAGTATCCATGGAATTAAAAATGGTTTCATCATCACGGCATAGGCAATGAAAGAACCGGCGGCAAGGATGTATTTTATTCTTTTGTCAGTAATCCATTTATTAAAAAAATATAAACCAAAAATAATAAAACTACAGGTAAATGATTCAGTGAGTATATCACAAGCATAAAAGGTTATCCAGGATGAAAAGCCAATTACAAGCAGCGGAATGTAATATCCTGATTTTTGTCGGACAATAGAATAGCAAAGAGCAGCAAAGGCAAGAATTGATAGGGCTTCCACTAAAATCTGAAGAATAGCAAGTAAATCAAAAGATACAGGCATTGAAAAAAATGTTCTGAAAAATAAATAGAACACTCCATAATGCGGTGTGCGAAGTGAGGGATAAAAAACCAAAGGACCGTCGCTTTTAAAAGGAGTGTATTCACCCATGTACATTCCATATTTTCCGGTGTTGAGGTAATTCTCAATGGGTTCAATGTACGATTGTGTATCCCCGGCCTTTGTCGCAATGAAATTGCCGATAAGTGAATTCGTTTTAAAGGTATTGTTAATGAAAAATACCCAGGAAAATTTGATAATCAATAACAGGAAAAAAAAGAAGATCTTATTTTTTCTATTGGGCATAGAGTGCTAAAGTTATGTACCGATGATTAGTATATACACAAAAAAATACTCGAAATTGTTTTTGTGCTCTACAAGAGTATGTTTTTTTACTTGATTTCAGTCTCCTTTTTTAGTGAATATTGTTTCTTTCATCAACAAGGTTTTCAACTCATGGAAGCAGGCAAAAAAAAAGAGAACCTTTCGGTTCTCTTTATTGATTCACTAAAAACTATGGCGTAGTTTTTTATTTAACAGAATCAACGACTGCTTTAAAGGCTTCCGGATGATTCATTGCAAGATCTGCTAATGTTTTACGGTTCAAGCCGAGATTCTTTGCATGAATTTTTCCCATTAAATCAGAATAACTCAGACCGTGCTCGCGTGCACCGGCATTGATACGTTGTATCCATAATGATCGAAAAGTGCGTTTTTTGGCACGGCGATCTCTGTAGGCATATCCAAGACCTTTTTCAACCGTATTCTTGGCAACGGTTAATACATTTCCTCTCGCACCCCAATAACCTTTGGCGAGCTTGAACATTTTTTTTCTGCGGGCGCGCGAAGCGACGGCATTGACTGAACGTGGCATTTTATTTTAGTTTTTGGTTGAAGCGTCGATTAAACGAACTTTAATGCTTATGGCCGGGTTAGTGATATTTTAAATGGTCCGGTGATTAATATTCACCGTCAGACCGACTGTTTTAAATGACAAGCATTTTAACTACCCTGTCCATATCAGCAGTAGAAACAAGTGCAGCATGCGTCAGGTTGCGCTTACGCTTCGTTTCTTTTTTGGTAAGGATGTGGCTTTTAAAAGCGTGCTTTCTTTTAATCTTTCCTGTGCCGGTCACTTTAAATCTTTTTTTTGCACCGGAATGCGTTTTCATTTTTGGCATTGAAGTATGTTTTTTTGAACTATATTATTTTTTATGTTTTGGAGTAGGAGCAAGGTGAATAAACATCCTGTTGCCTTCTAATTTTGGAAGTAATTCAACCTTTCCGTATTCTTCAAGTGCTTGGGCAAACTTTAATAAAATAATTTCTCCTTTTTCTTTGTATGCAATGGCCCTTCCTCTGAAGTGTACATAGGCTTTTACTTTATTGCCTTCTTCCAGAAAATTCATTGCATGCTTTACTTTAAAGTTGAAATCATGCTCATCAATGTTTGGGCCGAAACGGATTTCTTTAACTACCTGTTTTCCCTGTTTTGATTTTAACTCTTTTTCTTTTTTCTTTTTATCGTATAGAAACTTTTGATAATCTATTATTTTACATACAGGGGGATCAGCAGTAGGAACTATTTCAACGAGATCCAATTCCTGTTCTTTCGCTAATCGAAGTGCTTCTTCAATCGTGTAAATATCGCTGGTGATATTATCTCCGACTAAACGTACTTTCGATACGCGTATCTTCTCATTGATTTTGTGTTCATCTTCGCGTCTGACGGGACCACGGCCACGGACATATGCCGGACGCTGTGGTCGGTTAAATGCCGCCGGGCGTTGATTACTTGGATTCGGTGCTGCTATTGGAACCTCCTTTTTATGCTGTAATGTTATTTATTCCGAGACCTGTATTTATCTCTTTATTAATTAGTTGTATAAATTCATCTATAGTGAAGCTTCCAATATCACCGGAACCGTGGCGACGTACAGAAACCTTGTTTTCGTTGAATTCTTTCTCCCCAACCACTAACATAAAGGGGATCTTTTTCATTTCAGAATCACGGATCTTTTTTCCGATCTTCTCATCTCTGCTATCAACGAAGCCACGAATATCGGAATTAATTAATAATTGTGAAAGTTTTTTAGCGTAGTCGTTGTACTTTTCGCTTATTGGAAGGATATTTAATTGAATGGGAGCCAGCCAGGTAGGAAAATTACCCGCATAATGCTCAATCAGAAAGCCAATAAAGCGCTCATGAGTGCCTAATGGAGCCCTATGGATGCAAATTGGCGTTTCCATTTCGTTTTTTGAACTTCTATAAGTCAGTCCAAATCTGGTAGGAACTGCAAAATCGACCTGATTGGTAGCTAATGTAAATTCCCGGCCAATTGCACTCCAAACTTGAACATCTATTTTAGGACCGTAAAAAGCTCCTTCATCAGGAACTTCAATATATGGAATTTTTGAATCGATTAAAACCCTTCTAACCATATTTTCTGTTTCAATCCACAATTCAGGATTATCCACGTATTTCTTTCCGAGTTTTTTCGGATCATGTGTAGAAAAGCGCATGACGTATTTTTCAATATTGAAAATCTTAAAATACTTTAAATACATTTCATTTACTGCATTAAATTCTTCTGCGAATTGTTCCTTTGTACAATAGATATGTGCATCGTTCATTTGTAAAGCACGCACGCGCATCAAACCAAAGAGTTCACCCGATTGTTCATACCGATAACACGTTCCATATTCAGCCAGCCTTATCGGAAGTTCTTTGTAGGATGGATTTAACTCTTTGAAAATTTTATGGTGATGCGGACAGTTCATAGCCTTGAGGTAATATTTTTCTCCTTCAAGAACCATGGGTGGAAACATGCTGTCTTCATAATAAGGAAGGTGTCCGCTGGTTTTGTATAAAGATTCTTTTGCAATATGTGGAGTGCGTACACGCTTGTAGCCTGCCTGTTGTTCGGTTGTTTTTGCAAGCTTTTCAAGTTGTTCAATAATTACTCCTCCATTGGGAAGCCATAGTGGAAGTCCGGGACCTACTTCATCATCGAAAGTGAAGAGCTCCATCTCCTTGCCGATTTTCCTATGATCTCTTTTTTTTGCTTCTTCAAGCATTAAAAGATATTCATCGAGCAGACCTTTTTTTGGAAATGTAACTCCATAAATGCGTGTAAGCTGTTTATTGTTTTCATCACCGCGCCAATAGGCACCGGCAATGTTCATCAGCTTTGCTGCTTTAATAAAACCTGTGTCGGGAATGTGCGGTCCGCGGCAGAGATCCGTAAAATTTCCCTGGGTATAAAAAGTGATTTTTCCGTCTTCAAGATCTTTTAAAAGATCAAGTTTGTACTCATCTCCTTTTTCTTTGAAGAAAGAAATTGCTTTCTCCTTGCCGATTTCTTCACGAACATATTTATTTCCCTTGCGTGCAAGCTCAAGCATTTTATCTTCAATCTTCTTGAAATCTTCAGGAGAAATAGTTTGTCCTCCCAGATCCACATCGTAATAAAAACCATTTTCTACAGGAGGACCAATGCCAAATTTAATACCCGGATACATCGATTCCAGAGCTTCAGCCATAAGGTGGGCTGAAGAATGCCACAGGATCGATTTTCCTTCTTTGTCATCCCATGTCAATAATTGCAGCGAAGCATCTGATGTAATAGGACGACCGGCATCCCATACTTCTCCATTTACTTTTGCTGAAAGAACATTTCTGGCAAGTCCTTCGCTAATGCTTTTTGCAATCTCCAGCGCTGTAGTGTTGTCCGGATATTCTCTAATGTTGCCATCCGGGAAAGTTATCTTAATCATTTTAATTTGTTATTGAATATATTGAGTATTAGAATTCAGGAATGATGTTGTTTACAATATAATTATTATCTGTTTTGTTTTTCCGGCTGCAGAATTTTTGAAATGTCGGGCAGAAAATAATTTTTACTCTTCATTATTTTTCCGTCTTCCCGGTAAATGGGTTTGCCCTGATCGTCAAGCTTACTCATATTGCTGCGGTGTATTTCATCGAAAACTTCTTCGATTTTATGTTGCAGTCCATGTGCCAGAATTGTTCCGAACAAAATATATAATTTATCGCCCAAAGCATCTGCAATTTCTGGTAGGTCATTGTTTCTGCAGGCTTCAAGGTATTCTTCATTTTCTTCCTGCATTAAACGGTGTCTTAATTCAACAATACGCGGACTGATTTCAGACACAGGATTTTCATGATATTCCAGTTTAAAAACCTGATGGAATTCTTTGACTTTATTTATCTTTTCGATTAACGGCATAGTTTGATGTATTGATACTTATGAAAGCAGATACTGATTATTTATGTTTTGTTTATTATTTGAATTAGGTTTGGATAACTCCGACATTGTAAGGTTTTGTAATTGGGGCATGATTTGAAGCTTCAATGCCCATAGATAACCATTTCCGTGTTTCCATAGGATCGATTATGGCATCAATCCATAGACGTGAAGCGGCATAATAGGGGGAAGTCTGTGCAATGTACCTGTCGGTAATTTTTTTCAATAATTCATTTTCATCTTCCTTGGTAATTTCTTTGCCCTTTGATTTTAATCCGCTGACTTGAATTTGCAATAATGTTTTAGCCGCTTGTGAACCACCCATTACAGCAATTTGTGCAGTAGGCCATCCAACTATTAAACGGGGATCGTATGCTTTTCCACACATGGCATAGTTTCCTGCACCGTAGCTGTTACCTATGATAATTGTAAATTTAGGAACAACCGAATTAGCCATGGCATTTACCAGCTTGGCTCCGTCTTTAATTATTCCGCCTTGTTCAGAACGGGAACCAACCATAAATCCTGTTACATCTTGTAAAAATACAAGTGGCAATTTTCTTTGGTTACAATTCATAATGAAACGAGCCGTTTTATCAGCCGAATCAGAATAAATAACTCCGCCAAACTGCATTTCACCTTTTTTGCTTTTTACAACCTTACGCTGATTGGCAACAATGCCCACAGCCCAGCCGTCAATCCGGGCTATACCGCAGATTATGCTTTGGCCATAGCCATCTTTGTATTCATCAAATTCACTATCGTCAACAAGCCTGTAAATGACTTCATGCATGTCGTATTGCTTGCTTGCATCTGCAGGAACAAGTCCATAAAGATCTTTAGGAATCTTTTTTGGCTCAATAGATTTTTCTCTATTGAATCCTGCCGATTCAAAGGGTCCCATTTTACTAAAAATGTTTTTGATGTGATCCAGTGCCGCTTTATCATCAGGGAATTTATTATCGGTAACGCCGGAAATTTCACATTGCGTAGTTGCACCGCCCAGCGATTCATTGTCAATTTCTTCTCCAATGGCAGCCTTTACAAGATAGGATCCTGCCAGAAAAATGCTTCCTGTTTTATCAACAATCATGGCTTCATCACTCATGATTGGAAGATAGGCTCCGCCTGCAACACAGCTTCCCATGATTGCAGCTATTTGTACAATGCCCATAGAAGACATAATTGCATTGTTCCTGAAAATCCTTCCGAAGTGCTCTTTGTCAGGAAAAATTTCATCCTGCATAGGCAGAAAAACACCGGCACTGTCGACAAGATATATAATTGGCAGCCTGTTTTCCATGGCAATTTCCTGCATTCTCAGGTTTTTCTTACCGCTCATGGGAAACCAAGCTCCTGCTTTAACAGTTGCATCGTTGTCTACTATTATGCATTGCTTTTTGCTTACATAGCCAATACCGCAAACTACTCCTGCTGCCGGACAACCGCCATATTCTTCATACATTCCATCGGCTGCAAAAGCTCCTATTTCAAGGAATGTGCTTCCTTTGTCGATCAGATATTCTATGCGTTCACGGGCAAGTAATTTACCCTGTTCCTTCTGTTTGGCAGCATTTTTTGGACCACCGCCTTCGGCAATCTTAGCCAGCCTGAACCGGAACTGGTCAACCAATTGACGCATTGCGTCTTCATTCTTGTTAAATTCTATATTGCTCATATGATTGCCCGAAGATAAAAAAATTGCCAATGCCATGTATCTTGCATATACGCAAATTACCTAAATTTTTTAAATACTTTTTGACCAACGTAGTACATTGAAACTTCGTGATTTAAAGGAAATTTTGTTCCCTCTTCAGTACTGAAAAAGTGCTTTATTGACTACTGATTTTAAATAACTATTTTTTAAAAACAAAATAGACGGCCAAAATCATAAATACAAAACTGATTGCATAATTCCATTGGAATTTATCTGTCTTAAAAATTACGATGGTGCAAAAAGTAAAAACCACAAGTGTAATTACTTCCTGAATAATTTTTAACTGAAAAAGATTGAATGGTCCACCGTTGTTTTCATGGCCGATTCTATTTCCCGGAACCTGAAATAGATATTCGAAAAATGCAATGAACCAGCTGATAAGGATAATTGTAAAAAGTCC